>CAZWRA010000027.1:0-16302 GCA_964635995.1 uncultured Candidatus Saccharibacteria bacterium | reverse complement strand
CATTGCAAGCAATTTCGACCGCAAAAGTGGGGATTATCTTCCTTTAGTTTACAGAAGTTACTTGATTTCTCATTTCTATAAAGCTCTTTTGTGAATTTCAATGAATCTTTCACTCCAACAAAGCCTATATTTCTAATAGGATTAGACCCTTTTTGAACTTTAGGCACTGATGGTGAAAATCTCTGATTTCTCTTAATGAATCAATAAAATCTTTTGATTGCCTCTCAAGATTTTTAGAAACAAAATTATAGATCGTTGAAAATATTAGTTTTTCATCTTTGAATTTAACTTCTAACTTTCTTGGGTGAATATTTACATCAACTTCTTTAGGGTCAATATTAATGAATAGAACAAAAGAAGGTTTTAGATCTCTATGGATATTTCCTTCGTATCCTTTAGATACTGCAACATTAATTAAAGGACTTTTGAAAGCTCTATTATTTATATAAACCATTTGTATTTTAGAGTTCTTACTGCCAATATGTGTATCTCCAAGAACCCCAGTTATGCTCATATTATTAACTTCAGCATTATATTTGTTTGAGTGTTCAGTAAACTCTTTTCCGTAAACCTCGTATATTCTCGTTTTTATATCTTCAGTACTAGATAATCTGTATATAAGTTTGTTGTCGCTATAGAGTTCGAAGTGAATATTAAGAAACGGAATGGCTATGTTTAAAAAGGTATCATAAATATGTTTCTTTTCTGTTTGTTCTGATTTTAGGAATTTCTTCCTAGCTGGAATATTTTTGAAAAGATTATGAATTGAAATTATTGATCCTTTAATAGATCTTGCTGAAATACTCTCCTTTATTTCACCATTCTCATAAGTAACTTCTACTGCATCTGAGATATCTTCTTTAGTATTAATAATAGTAGTCTCTGAAACAGATGAGATACTATCTATAGCCTCACCTCTAAAACTCAAAGTTCTAATGTTAAAAAGATCTTCAAGAACTCCTATTTTTGAAGTAGCATGTTGTATTAAAGCTAATCTTGCATCCTCTAAACTCATTCCAATACCGTCATCCTCTACTTCTATAAGTTTAATACCAGCCTCTTTAATTCTAACTATTATTCGCTTCGCACCAGAGTCAATAGCATTCTCTAATAACTCCTTAACAACTGACGATGGTCTTTCAACTACTTATCCGGCTGCTATTTGATTAATTAATTCTTTTGATAAAAGTTTAATTTTAGACATGTAGGGATAGTTTGTTACTTAATATAAAATACCATGTTAGTAAATATATCTAAAAGTACTTATTTAAAGTAACAATAGCATTAAATTACTAATGTAAGAGTTTTCATAAAATCGCATTGATTGTCATATGATTTTTACTCATAAACTAAATAATAGTGTTCAAATATTTTCAGCTCAGAAAGCTTTGTGGATGACGATCTGAAAAAATGTAAACAGCCCTGAATAGAAATTACCCACAAAAACTAAAAATTAACCCAAGTTTTACGAATCTTTAAAATGCAGACTTATCAACATTATGTTCAAGTAGATTTATTTAATTTGATAGTTTGTATACAAAACAAGGGTACACTTAAACTAAAATCCTACTAAAAATATCCATTTTTAGACAGCCTTCTATATTTAAAGTATAGATTATCAACTAACAAAAAAGCGCCAAGAGTAAATTTTTAGTTTAGTTTCTCTATAGTTAAAATCTAGAAGTAAACTACACTCTGAGTATAGTAGTCTGGTTAGTAGTTCTCAAGTTATGGAGTATGAAATTTTAAAGAGTAAAACTAAGCTCTAAGAGGCGATTTTAGATCACATTAACTTCTGAGCTGAGCTCAACCCCAGTAGCATCGAATACGCTTGATTTCATAGCATTCATGAAGTTTAAAACGTCTATACCTTTTGCGGGTCCATTTACAACAACACAGAGAGCATGTTTAGGAGAAGTTCCTACATTTCCTTCAGTCTTCCCTCTCCAACCTAGTTCTTCTAATAACCACCCAGCTGGGATTTTTACTATTTCTTGATCCTTAAGTTTTGGATCTTCTAATGCAGGATACTGCATCTTATCTACGGGATAGAACTGAATATTTGGAAATTTCTTTTGTAGGTCTAGTAATTTATCCTTTGTTACAAATGGGTTAACAAAAAAACTTCCAAGAGTTCCCACCTCTTCTACTTGAGGAAGCTTTCTTTTTCGAATTTCAACGACTGCATTAAAAACATCTTTAAGTGTATACGGTTTCTCAGCTACCTCCTCTAAGATACTGCTTAAGGACTCATATCTTGAATGGTATGAAGTTTCAGGGATATATTCTTCAGCTTTTCGTAATTTATAATTTACAGAAGTAATAATATATTCATCTTTTTTTAAGGTTTTAAAAATGCTAGATCTATAAGCAAACTCACATTCAGGTCCATCAAATACTTCTTTCTCTCCTGTTTTAATATTAAAAGCTTCTAAGGATAGAAATGTATCTTCTTGAACTTGGCCATAGGCTGCAATATTTTGTACTGGCGCAGCTCCTACAGTTCCAGGAATAAAGGCAAGATTCTCATTTCCAGCTAAATTATTTTCAACACAATACTTAACAAATTCATTCCAGTTATGTCCCGCTTGAACCTTAAGTGTTAAATACTCTTCTTCCTCATCAATCTTCTCTATGCCCTTATGCATTAATTTAAGAACAATGCCTTTATAATCGCTAGTAAACAATGTATTACTTCCTTCCCCAATTACTAGAAGCTTAATATCGTTATGATCTTTATGAACATTTAGAAAGTTTTTAAGCTCTTCTTCTGAGTTTATTTCAACGAATAAATCAGCAGTTCCACCAACTCTCATCGTTGAATGCTTAGAGAGCAGTTCATTTTCTCTGAAAACAATATTTGTAAGCTTATCTTTTAATTCGTCCAAGTGTATCTAGTTAATACTTAATAATACTACGGAATATTAAGACATTCTATTACGCTGCTTCTGCGATTGCGTCTTTAATTACTGGATTAATTCGAGCAATAATTGCTTTTTGAATTTGATCTTCAACAAATTCAACGTTTCCGCCTTCTAAAACAGCAAATCCAACAGGAACTTCAATTCCGTAAAGTGCAGTTATTATCTTTGGAAAATCATTATTATCTAAATATGTTAGTTGAGCTGAGTCACTATGAGATAACAGTACTCTTGCATCATCCTCTCCATAAACATTAGATTCAGGAGCTCTATCCCAGCCGTTTTCTCTCGACATTATTCCCTCTTCAAAATATGAAATATTTGAACCTGATTTTCCAAGCATTTGAATAGTGTCCTTTGCAATATCTTTAAGAGGATGCATTGCTTTAACTTCATGAGTTCTACCCTCTAATACTGCATTTTCTTCAGTTATACCGGCAGAAAGAGCTCTATATATAGCGAAAGCAACAGGATCATGTCCGTGTGTTAATCCTTCTTGAACAATCAACCTAAAGATATTTGATTGAAGTTTAACTAAATCTCCAAATCTAGCAGTGTTATGAGCATTCTCTCCCACAGAATCTGCAGAACCTCTAACGAAAATTTTTTCTGATTCTGCAATCGCTCTAATTTCTTCTTCTATTTTATTTGAGGTAAGAGATAGGAACTCACTAGCTGTTTCGGCGGTATATTCAACCTGGTTAGCCTTGGCCAATCTTCTAGCAGTATATTCCTTAATCATTCCAAGGGCAAAATTACTTGAAACATCACAAGTAGCGATAATTATATCCTCAAAAGTTATTGGATTGCTTTTAAAATATTTTGCTGCGTCAAATATTCCATCTGGCTTACTGCTTTGTTCTATAAATCTAGTTCTAAGAACTTTATAAATCGGTTCTGGAGTCTCACCTTCAATTGAAAAAAGTAGTGTCTCAATCATTTCATCATCAATATCTCTAATAACAGTATCTAGGCCCATACCTTCTTCAGTATCTTTAAACATTGTATATACTGCCCAGTTATATGCCGGCTTAATCATACTGGCCATATAAAGCATGTCTTTTTCTAAGTTTCCTACAACTGCAACCTGTTCTCCATTATTTCCAATATAAAGGTCAATAACTGGAATTCCTAAAACTTCTAATTTACTTACATCTAACCCCTCTATTTGAATAGTTCCGTCTCTAATTTCGGTAATTACTGCATCAATTGCGTTTCTTGTATTAGATTCGAATAAGTCTAAGGATGAAGATTGATCTGGACTTGGTTGAGTCATATTTTTATTTATAATTGAATGATTATATCATTAGACTAGCTAATGCTAGATTGAATTTTGAAGTCTTCGATTCTCCTTAAATATGGGTTGATTGTTTTATTATTAATTTCACTAGGAGTCATCCAGCTATACTGAAAAACAGTGATTTCAGTTCTCTTTAAAGTTTGCATAATTTCTTCACTTTTATCGTTAATGAAATTATGTCTACTCATTGCCTCTTTAATTCTCTCTTCAATTGAGACAACTCCTTCAGGAGAGACTCTAGAATCTGCGTAAGGAGCTATTACAAACTCAAGATTCTTTAAATCTTCATTAGTTTTGTTACTTAGATTTCTACCTCCAATCCAAGATAAGTGCTCTAAAATTAAATCTTCGTTACTAAGTTTTAAACTTTTAATCATGTTGACTGTCGCCTCATCTGTACTTTCTCCATACTTAACTTTTGTTTCTTCTTTAACTTTTTCCCAATACTCTTCTTCTCCTTTCGGTGCAAAATTTTTTGTTCCTTTTAAGATGTTTCCAAGATCATGTAATAAACAAGTTGTAACAATTAAATCACTATTAACTTTTTTAGAAAGTGAATCACAGATTTTTAAAGATATTGCTGCGACAGTTTTTTGGTGCTCTCGAATTGAGGGCATTATGTTTAGTTTTTCGTAGATTTCGTTAGGTGTCAAAGGATTAAATTGCAAATTCTAAATCTCCAAATTCTAAAACGGATGAATTAAAAATTCAAAAGTGAAATTAAGTTCACAGTGAGACCCTGTTTACTATTCCTAAAAAAGACAATGCGAATACACCTTTCAGATATAAATTACTAAAAATCACGAAATTCTAAATAAAATTCAAATTATGAACACAGAAAGAAGTAAAATTAAAGTAATTTAGGAACTAATGGACGGTAACTTCCTTTATCTTTTTAATACTCCTCCAAATTTTCTTCTTTAATAAATATCAATTCACTCATTTCATCATCTTTTCTTTCTAAAAATTTATCTTTTAGAGAGTCTTTATTTAATCTTAGGTCTACTTTAAATATGAATGATATATTTGTTGACGTAGATAAAATAATTCCAATCCCCTCAATGTGTAAAATATCTGATTGACAAACATTAATTTCTTCATAAAGTTCTTTAACAACATTCTTTTCGATATCTTCCCCATTATTCACTTCTAACTCATCAAATTGTAATCCTCCTCCAATAAAATCCATAGGCTGGGTATGAATTGTATTAGCATTCCTAGACCCGAAAACATAAAAATTATCTGCCGTTTTTATTAACGCTACAGTTGAACAATGAAAAGTAGGGCATGAATCGTAAATATAAGGATTATCCTTTGCTAGCGTACTTAATCCTCTAAGTGTAGAATATTTTATAGTACTCAATTTAAAATCTAACATTCCTTGCTCTATGTCTTCAATATTTTCTAATCTATAATATGTTCAGTCCCAAGGATTATTCCTCTTAGCTTTAGCTTCTTCAAAGAACTTTTCCCAGCTTTAATCTAACAACTTTTTTAATTCATCGTCAAAGGTAAGAGTATTTTTAACATGAGTAATTTTAATTTTATTTACAGAAAAATTTTTACTTCTAATTATTTTAGGTAGTTCCATAATTAATTATATCATACTTTTTATAAATAAAAAGTGATCTGTCATCCTGAGGTTCTTGAAGGATGGTATTAGGGTAAGGCTATATATCTCGCGTTCATGGTTCGAGAGCCTCACCATGACATTATTAGTTATACCAAATACATTTGTGGAGAAATCCGCCAGACCCGACTTCTCTAAGATTAATTACAAAACAGTCGTCACCCTGAACTTGTTTCAGGGTCTAGAATTCAGATGCTGAATCAAGTTCAGCATGACGTGCTTTGGTCGGAATGACGAGTGTTATTGTCAGTTCGAGTGAAATGAAGCAAAGCTTCATTTTGTATCGAGAACGGACACTTGGAAATTAATTTAGCCTTAATTATTTTTCTTGTACAATTAGCTTAAGTTCTGATAAATCATTGAACCCAAATTTACCGTGCTCTCTCCTAATACCAGATATCTTACAACCTCCGAATGGACTTGAAGGGGTTACATAACTTGTATTATTTTGTTGAATCATTCCTGTCTTCACCTCAAAAGCAACTCTTTTAAATTTCTCTTTGTCTTTTGTAAATACATAACCTACTAAACCATATTTAGTATCGTTAGCAAGGTTAATTGCTTCTTCTTCAGTTTTAAATTGAACGATTGGTAATACAGGGCCAAATACGTCTTCTTTCCATACTTCCATGTCTTTATGTATGTTTGTAAGCAAAGTTGGAGAGTAAAAGTTTCCTTTTAAATTTAAATCAAGATCTTTCTCGTAAAGAACTTCAGCTCCTTTTTTAACTGCATCTTCAACCTGTGCTTTAAGAGCTTCAAGTTGTTTTGTAGAAACTAAAGGTCCAATATCCGTAGTTTTATCACTTGAATCATCAACTTTTACTGATTCAAGTTGAGAAGTAAGTTTTTCTACTACTTCATCATATTTAGACTCATGAACAATTAATCTTTTAAGCCCATCACAAATTTGGCCACAATTATCAAATCTATTTGCATAAATTGTTTCAATAAAACTATCGATATCTGCATCTTCAAAAACAATTCCTGGAGCAGATCCTCCCAATTCCAAGAACACTCTTATGAATTTATTGGCAGCTATTTCATAAAGTTTTTGACCAGTCTTACTACTTCCTGTAAAACAAATAATATTAATATCAGAGTTCACAAGAATTTCCCCCTCTTCTTTACCTCCATAAATCTCAGAAAATACTCCATCAGGCAACTTGGCTTCTAACATATTTTTTCAATCAATTTACCGCAAAGGGGAACTTCTTCTGAATCTTTAAATACTACTGTATTACCTACAACTAAATTTTGTCCAACCATCCAGATAAAATTTGAAGCCGGAAAATTCCAAGGAGTTATAGCTGCTACAATCCCGACTGGTTCTTTATGAACTGTATGAATAACTTCGTCATCTTCATATACTACTTCAGGTTTTAAATTTTCTTCTGCATTATCTAAATACCATTCTAAATATTCAATTGCACCTCCTACGTCATGATGACTTTGTGAGATTGGCATTCCCATTTCCTTTGAAATTAATTCCGAAAACTCATTACTGTACTTTTTAAATCCATCAACTACATTTTGAAGAGCTTTAACTCTGCCCTTTACACCTAAATCTCTCCATTCTTTAAGAGCTTTTCTTGCATTGCTAACTTTATTTAGTATTTCTTCTTTTGTACTTATTTCTACCTGACTTAGAGTCTCTCCATTTGAAGGATTAATTGAAGTTAATTTATCAATTTTAGATTTGTTAATTAGTGAATTTTACTATACAACGACAAAGTAAAGCTAAGGCTTTCTTAATCAGGCAAGTTATCTCACCATAGCAATTCTTTAACTAGACCCTGAAACAAGTTCAGGGTGACGTATTTCTACACTCTTTCTATATGAGCTCCTAGACTTCTATAATCTTCTAAAATTGTTGGATACCTTCTCATTAACATGTCAGTCTCATCATGAAGAATTGATGTTCCTGGAGCTGCTAGAGCCGCAATAAAAAGTGATTTTGTAGCTGCGATAATGTTCGGAGCTACTAACGTTGAAGTTCTCCATTTCGTAGGTCCAAATGTTAGTATCCTATGAGGATCAGCTATAACAAGATTACCTTTCATTTTCGCTAATTCTTCAACAAAGAAGAAGCCATACTCATAAAAAGAGTTATGGAAAATCATTGAGCCTTTTGAAGCAAGAGCTGTTACAACTAATGAATGAATTACATCTGGAGGAAATAGTGGCCAGAATAATGCTTTCACATCAAAAATATTTCCTTTAACTGTTTCCTTTATCTCTCTACTCTGTTCTGCAGGAATAATTAAACTTGTATCTTCGTAATAAGTTTTTATTCCTAAAATTTCAAAAGCCTGAAGAATTAAGCTCATGTGTTCTGGAATTGCGTTATTAACTTTTATTGCTCCCCCAGTAACCGCAGCTGTTGCAATATATTCCGCAATATCTAAATGATCACTAATAACTGTCCATTCAGTTCCATGTAACTCATTAACTCCATGAACAATAATCTTATTTGATCCAATACCTTCAATATTTGCTCCCATTGAAACTAACATATGACAAAGTTCTTGAACATGAGGTTCACAAGCTGCATTATATATCTCAGTAGTTCCAGGTAATCTACTTGCAAGCATTATTAAATTTTCAGTACCGGTAACTGATGGGAACCAAGACCAAACTTTACTTGGTCTTAAATTATCTGCATGTAGGTAGAATCCTTTATCAGTAGGTTCATAAGTTGCCCCTAAACTTTCCATGTTTCCAATAAATGCATCTAGTGGTCTAGTACCTAACTTACACCCACCTGGAATTGGCATAAATGCAGATTTAAATCTTGTTAGAAGAGGTGCCATAAACATGTTTCCTGCTACGATTTTTTTTGATAATTCCGAATCTAATTCATTTGTATTTACAGTACTTGCATTAATCCGGACTGTATTTCCATGATTCAGATATGAAACTTTACCTCCAAGCTTTCTAATAAGTCTTAGCATAACTCGAACATCAGAACTTTTAGGGACATTGTGAAGTGTTACTGGCTCGTCGGTTAGAAGTGCTGCTGTAATTGCAGGTAAAATTGAATTCTTATTTGGAACTGGTGTTACTTCACCATGTAATGAAATTCCTCCTTGAATTTTATATGTTGCCATAGATTTTAGTATTTTATATACATCATTGAATGATTCTGAGAAATTATACACTAAAATTAGAGGTCAAAATGGAATTAAAAATACATTAGGTCCATTGAACTTAACAAAAATTCATAGGAAGATTGACTTTATCAGTGGACTAGATTTACAAATGAGAACTGTAGAACATGTATCTTTAGAGTTAGGAATCGAAGATAGGTACGCTAGATTACTTATAAACCTAGTAAATAGTGATTTAGAACAATAAAACTATTTATGAGCAGTTCCTACTGCTTCAGAAATATTATTAAAGCCATCTTTTCTTAATAACTTTACAAGACCACGATTTATTTCTCCGATTAATTGAGGGCCTTCGAATATCATTCCTGTAATTAATTGTACTAAAGACGCTCCTAATTTAATTTTTTCATAAGCATCTTCAGCATTAAAAATTCCTCCGACACCAATGATTTTAAATTTATCACCAAACTCTTTATAAGTTAGTGAAATTTTTTCATTACATAAATCTCTTGTTGGAAGGCCGCTAATTCCACCTTTAATATTTTCAGGTATTTCATCTTTTATATATTTATTACTTTCTCGATCTTTAACAAGATTAGCAATAACAACTCCATCAATCTTATATTTGATAGCGACTTGAAGTAATTCTTTAAATTTCTCCCATTCAAGTTCGAGAGGCATTTTAATAAAGATAGGTTTTGTAGATTTTACTTCTCTCAATTTTTTAAGAAGCCTTTCTAATTTTTCTTTTGTAGTAAAAGGTTCGCCTCCAAAAGTATTTGGGCATGAAATATTTATTGTAAAAAATCACCAAAGTTATTTTCGTTAAAATATTTATATGTCTCAAAATAGTCATTAATTCCATTAATTTCTTCTTTTGTTTTTTCAGAATTAGTTTTTGCAATAGAAATACTAATTGGAAAATCAGAATTTATATATTTACTTTCTATTCTTTTTAAAATCTTTTCTTTACCTTCATTCTTCAAACCGTAGTAGACAACCAAACCTTTTGATTTTATTAATCTATAAAGCCTAGGTTTAGGATTACCTTCATATTCTTCACTTGTAACAGAGCCGATTTGCATAAATCCAAATCATACTTCTCTCAGAATAGAAATAAGTTTTCCATCTTTATCAAAACCTGCAGATAAACCAACAGTATTTCTAAATTTAATTCCTGAAACAGTTGTTTCAAGTTTTTGATTTGAGTAATGGAAAATTAATCGAGTAAGTAGTCTTGTAAAAAAAATTATTCCCAAGGAAGCTTCCTAGAATAATCATCTTGTCATGAACAAATTCTGGATCTTTTTTGAAAAAATATAGGTTTAAAGAAATTAACATATAGTAAGTGGATCACAATATTAATATTAAAATAGCCAATGTTATAACAAAAAGTCTTTTTATTCCATACAAAAAGAACCCCTAAGAGGGGTTCTTTAAAGTTATCTAAAATTACTTATAAAGCAGGTTCTACTTCACCAATTCCAGGATCAACTGGAAGTACTTCGTACTCAGGAACTCTGTTATAAGCTTCAACTAATTTTTGGAATAAAAAGTCTCGATCTGTTGAAGGATTTAGTAACCTGAATGTTAATCCCTCATACATTCCAGCTTTGTATTCTCCTGCATTATTAACATTATTGTAATCATACGAATTTATTGAATAAATTCTATTCTGTGTTCTAAAGATTACAAGATGTCCTTTACTTATACAGTCTTCTTCTTCACAAACTCCTTGAGCCCCAGGGAATCCAACTTCACCATAACCTACTGCAGAATCTCTTGAAAGTTGTTCTTCATAAACAGCAGGGAAATCAAGTTTTGTCTCATAATAGTAAACAGTAGCAGGCATCTGTGTTCCATTAACATTTAAGTTAATGTTTTCAGTACTTTTATTCACAACTGGAGCATATAAGAAGTAGTTAACAACTTCTAAATCATCATTTTCTCCATCAAAAACTTCTACTGATAAGGTCTTTGTGAAATTGTTTGGTTCAGAGAAACTAAAGCCTCCTAAAGACATTAAATAATTTGCTTCTTCAAAAGAAACAAATGAGTTGTATTGATCAAACATTACATCTCCTAATCTCCCACTTGGATAAAAGCCTCTATCTGAATAGTATTTATAGTTTGAATTAACATACCCTGCATCATAGCTATTTACATAGACCCAATCTAATAATAGTTCTGTGGAATCTAAATAAAGAACTGAAATATTATCCTCAGCTAATCCTTCAATAGATTGATTTGCCTGCTCTTCGCTTGTAGGTTGAGTATAAACAGTGTCATCAAATTCAATATCTCGAATTGGCACTGAGTATTCAAATGTGAATATTTCTTCTACTTCTGATGCAGTTAGGCTTCTAGATTCAATGGTATTTGTTGTTGAATAAAGAAGATTATTAGGACCAACAGAATCTAAGTAAGATTCGTATTTTACAAATTCAAAAGTTTCAGGATGCACATAACTCCAATCTACAATCTTATTTGTTGTTGTAAAAGCACCTCTTTCTTCATAGCTTTCTCCGTTCCAGAAATCTGGAGTTTCTACATTGAAAGCATCTCTAGAACTACAATTTGTATCGTATTCTGTTTGAAGAATATAGTAATCTACACCATTCTCAGTATATGTTCCTACAATATCTGTTCCTTCTCCGAAGAATTGATCAATTAAAAATTCATCAGCTGCTGGATCAGTCGCAAAACCATCAGATGATGGGGCAGATTCTCCTTCCATTAAATCTGCCGGTGTGTCTTCCATATAAGTTATAGGCTCATACTTATAACTTTCTCTTACAGCATATTCACCTCCTAGATATGTTAAGTTCACACTTGAATCTTCATCGTACTTAGAAAGATTATAAGTGATTATATTACTATCAGAATTTAGAGAAACGCTCTTATAAAATGATTCATTCTGATCGTTAAAATACTCATAAGATTCATAACTTGTATTTTCTAGTAATGGATCAATATCCATTCCAAAGACTGAACATCTACCTGTTGCAGGTCCAGATACATAAGTTGATTTAGATGTATAAAGTGTATTTGCATCTCTTTCAAAATATGAAGGAGCAATCTTTCCTACATCTTCTATTGGAGCTGGTTCTGTATTTTCTGCTGTTGCATCACTCTCAGCTACTCCTGCTCCATAAGCATTATTTGAAGTAGTTTGAAATACTCCTTGTGGGTTATTGTTGATTACAGAATTATAAATTTCTCTTTTTTGTGAATCGCTTAAAGCGACAGTATTTAATCTTGAAGTTTTATCACCATCTGTACCTCCAGGGTTTACAAGAAGAACACCAACAGCGATAACGATTACTATTAGGATTACTCCTGCAAGTATTGAAGATTTATTCTTCATGAAAATAGAATTAAGAAATAAAGTATTCGGATTTTTTTGCGTACTAGCATCTAAATCCTGAGATATTAGACGCTGTACTTTTTGAGTCCATGTTGATGATGGCTCAACTTGAACTTTATTCAATAGTTTTTCCAGCGTTTTATCTTTCATTAAGTAAATTTAACAACTTTTGTTTAGCTCTATGTATTGAGACCTTAATAGCACTCTCTTCTTTACCTTCTAATTCACAAATTTCTTTTATTTTTAATCCAACTATGAATTTTAAAATAATTAAATCTTTTTCAGTTTTCTTAAGCTTATTTATTGCAATGATTACATATTCAACTAAAATCTTTTTATCGATTATGTCAATTTGTTTATCATCTTGAAGAAGCCCTTCTTCAACTTCATTAAGACTTATTGTATTTTGTTTGCTCTTAGCTGAATAATAATCTTTAAGAATATTTCTAGTAATTCCAAATAACCATGTCTTTTCTGTACCTAGGTCAGAATTGTATGAATCACGATATTTAGCTGCTCTTAGAAATACTTCACTAGCAATATCTTCAGCTTCCTCTTTAGAGCCATTTACTCTAAAGAAGACATAATTGTATATAGGCTTATTAAAATCTTTGAATAAGCGTGTTATGTCGACGTTACTCGCATTCATACTTAAGAGCTCTTTATATATCTATACATTCAAAAGTAAAAAAGGTTACAAAAATTATGACAGAAAAACACAAAAGAATGAATCGCTTTTACTAATAATATAATCCAAAACAGAATAAACTTGTAGAGAAAATTTATAATTGCTTTATAATAGAAATATCTGTTAATAATGTTTTATGGAACTTAGAGAAAAAAATATTTTAATTACTGGAATTGCATTAATTGTAATTACTGTAACCTTATTTTCTTTTACATATAATCCATCTAGAGATACACAGAATCCAGTGGTTTTAGGAGTTGAAGTAAATAGTTTTACACATATTCCAATAGAAGAGTTTAAAGAGAAGGTAGATTCAAAAGGAGTAATTTTAGTTGATGTTAGATCAAGTGAAGAGTACAACAGCGGACATATTGAAAATGCTGTAAATGTAAATATTGAGGATAATTTTAGTGAAAATATGAATGGATTTCCTAAAGATCGGACGTACTTTATATATTCAAGAAATGATAATAGAAGCTCTGAAGCAATAGAAATAATGAATGAGCTTGGATTTAAAAGCGTTGTAGCTTTAGAGGGAGGCATTGAAAGCTGGACAGACTCAAATTATCCTCTTGAGATTTCTCTTTAGTTAATAAAAAAAGTGATTGTATCTTCAGAAGTACTATTATTCATTGTTCTGGCAGTAATATTCCTTCTGCTTATTATTTTCGTAAATAATCTTAGTAATAAAGAGAGTAGTGAGTGGAAATTAAAAGTTGAAAAAGAACTCTCAAACATTATTAGAATAAATAATTTACCTACTGTTGAAGCAGCTCAATCAGCACTTGTTAAAACAGATAAACTTTTAGATTACTGTTTAAAAAATAGAAAGGTCCCTGGCGATTCTATGGGATTGAGATTAAAAAACGGTAAAAAATATTTTTCTAAAACTCAATACAGCAACATCTGGGAAGCTCATAAAATCAGGAACAAAATAGTTCATGATATTGAAGTTAGAATATCAAGAAATGTTTTGATTAAACACACGAATTATTTAAAAAGTGGAGTTAAGGCTCTTTTAAAATAGAATGAATAAAAAAGTTTTTGAATTCATAAAACAGATTCCTAAAGGTAAAGTTGTTACCTATAAACAAGTAGCTCAAGTTACAGAGTTAAACTCTCCAAGACTTGTTGGAAAAATTCTTCATAATAATCCGAGCCCTGATATTTATCCTTGTCATAGAGTTATCAAATCTGACGGGAAGATTGCTACTGGTTTTGCTTTTGGAGGACCTGGAAAACAAAAAGAGCTTTTAGAAAAAGAAGGTATCATTTTTAATAATGATAAAATCGATCTAAAGGTTTTTGGATTTCTTTCATGATATCTCTAACAAACGAACAGAAATATTTAATAGATGTTTTAACTGACTGGTATAAAAGCCCTAATAGTCAGTTTATTACTGTAGGTGGATATGCAAGTACTGGAAAAACAACCGTAATTTCTTTTTTTAGAAACAACCTTAAAGAAATAAAGAAAGATTTAAATGTTACATTTTGTTCTTATACAGGAAAAGCAACAAGAGTTCTTGGAAGTAAGCTTGAAGAACAAAAAACAAAAGAATCTAACGATTCTGTTTCAACTATTCATTCACTCCTTTACTCTCCGCTTACAAACAATAAAGAAGAAATTATTGGATGGGAGAGAAAGAGAGAACTTAAAACTGACCTTATTATTGTTGATGAAGCTTCTATGATCGATTCAGAGATTTGGAAGGATTTACTTTCTTTTAAAATTCCAATAATTGCTGTGGGTGATCATGGTCAACTTCCTCCTATTAAAGGTAATTTTAATTTAATGCAGGAGCCTATTCTAAAGCTTGAAGAAATTCATAGACAAGCTAGAGATAATCCAATTATAAAAATTTCTGAAATTGTGAGAAAAGAAGGAGAAATTCCTGTAAACAAGTGGAGTAGTAGTGTTGAAAAATTTAGCAGAAATGATCCAGAGGCAAGCTCTAAAATACTTGATGTTTTAGAAAGCTCAAAAAGTAATTCACTAATTTTATGCGGATTCAATACAACGAGAGTTCGACTTAACTCTCATATCAGATCGATGAACGAAATATTCTCTAATGCTCCTATTGTTGGCGATAGAGTTATTTGTTTAAGAAACAATCATGAAAAACAAATTTATAATGGGATGTTAGGGAGTATTGTTTCAATTGAAGATGATAAAGAGGAAACATATTTTGCAAAAATAATTATGGATGAAGGTCTGAATTATAAAGGAGTAATTTATGCTCCTCAGTTTGGAAATAAAGAAAGTTTAAACTTTACAGATATGAGAGCGAAAATCGGGAATGCAGATTTATTTGATTTTGGTTATGCAATGACAGTGCATAAAGCACAAGGTAGTCAGGCAAAAAGAGTTGTTTTATTTGAAGAGCGATCGAGTCATATGGATGATGATATGTGGCGAAGATGGCTTTATACAGGTATAACTAGAGCAGAAGAAGAGTTATTTATTGTTGGGAAAAAGAGACTAATCTGTAATTGTTACAGAATTTATTTTATCTCCAATTTGAATTTGATCAACAACGTCAAGCCCTTCAACTACTACTCCAAAAATAGTATAGAGAGGAGGTAGAGGATTATCAGCAAGCATTATAAAAAACTGACTACCATTTGTGTCCGGACCTCTATTTGCCATAGCTACAATCCCCTTAGTATAAGGCCTTTGTACTGCTTCATCTTCAAATGTATATCCAGGACCTCCTGTTCCATTCCCAATAGGGTCACCTCCTTGGATTACAAATCCCTCTTCTCGTCTATGAAATGTTAACCCGTTATAAAATCCCGCTTCGGCAAGATTTACATGATTACTTACAGTCAGAGGAGCTTCATCAGCAAATAGTTCAATTACTATTTTCCACTTATCAGTTTCTAAAACTGATTTTTTATTCATTATTTTTTCGTTAGGTAGTATTGTTGGTTTTTCCACTGAATTATCATAACCTAATACTTCATAATTTTCATTAACTGTTTCAACTTGCTCTTTACTTTTTGCACTTGAGAAACCTTGATAGAGGAGAACATGTACCGTTAATGTAATTATTAGAATTACTATTAAACGTATCCTATCTTTAGGTAGAACATAGCTAGATATCACCTTTGTCGATTTAATCTGGTAAAAAACTATATTCTTTAAAGATATCATTACCCTGTAGACTTTTCAAGGATCATATGATGTCAAGAATCAAGAACATTATCATTTAGGAGAGGGGGTTAAGATGACCTCTAAAGATAGATAATTACCAGATAAGGACAACTGAATTTTATCAAAAAT
>CAZWRA010000026.1:0-20667 GCA_964635995.1 uncultured Candidatus Saccharibacteria bacterium | reverse complement strand
GTAGATTACATTGCACTGAGTATCAATTAAATAAGGTTGTATTGTACCACCTAAATGTGATCCTATCTCTAAGTAGGAATAGTTTACGAAATTGTTCTTGAACCAGTTAATAATGATCAAAAAAGATAATTTATCATTTTTAGTGGTTTGAGAAGGGATCTTATCATATATAGAAATCTCTAGATTTTTTAAAAGTTTCTCATAGCTTTTCATAATGCTTTAAATTAATTAAGTTAATACTACAACATCGTATACCTCTTGATATTTATCTATAAATTCATATTCATCAATCTTTAAAGCTGAGTTTCCATCATATTTATATATTATAACTTTACATTGTTCTTTAGATAACTCATTTGATAAATCTAAATTAGGAGTATTAGTGCTTTTAGAAGTAGATCTTCTAGTACTAACTCCAATGATTATGTTACTTTCTATAATTGCTAATCCTCTTACATAACCTTCTTCAAGTTCGATAATTGTCTCATCATTACGTTTTATTTTTCGTGCAAGAGATTCAGCATACCAAAAATCATCTTTGAATATAGATAAAGAATGTGGGTGAACCAAGTTAGTCAAGACTTTTTCACCATTCTGAGTATTTAGTATATATCCATTTAACGCAGTTGACCATTTTTCTCCTAATTTTTTACCAAAAGCTGTTAAATATATTTCATTATTTTTAATAGCAATTGAATTTATATGATTCAAATCTAATTCTGAATTTGCGTCAGGACTTAAATAGAATGAATCTGTATACTCAACTTTATTTATAATAGTGTCAAAGTTGAATTTTAGGATTCTATCATTACCTGTAGATACTACATATAAATTATTTTCGTTTATTAAAACCGTATGTCCATCCTTGATTTCTGGAAAGGATCTAATTAATTCTATTTCCAGATTAGGTTTTTTTAATATTATAATTCCATTTACTTGATCTTGATAGCAAATATAAACTCTGCTTTCATCTTGAGTTATACCCGTAATACTTCTATTGTAGAGAAAGTCCAAAAACGATCTTCTTTCTTTTGTCTCAGTATCAAGTAGTACTAAATTATCGTGTATGGCATTATTCTGTTGATTACAGAAAGAGACTAACAGTTTCATAAATTATGACTAGCTATAAAATTAATTAATTTATTTTGTATGAAATTATTCTCATCTCCCCAACCAAATGTAGTAGAAAATTCTTCCAATTTTATAAATTTTCTAAATTTATGTTCCCCTCCTGGATCTTTAAAAAATTCATCGATTTTTCTTACCTTTGCTACAAATCTTAATTGGAGTGCATGGAATACTTCTTTACTATCAGTGAATTTGTGTACAGTTGAATAAAAAAAGTCTGTAATTGAATTTTCGTCAATACTGACAGCTGTTTCTTCATATACTTCTCTAGCTAAAGTTTTTCTAGGATGCTCATTAGGTTCGATGGTTCCTCCTGGCAACTCCCAGAATTCACCGTCTTGTGATGTCATTAGAAGTTCATTATCGTCGTTTAGGATAAATCCTAAACTCTGTTTTGGTTTCATATTTTCAAACCTAGGAAACGGGGAAACAAAATAACTTCTATATGTATATTCAACTCCATCGTCTTGAGTTACTTTTCCTACTGAATCTGGTTTCATAAAACTTATTTATAAATAATACCAATGCCACCCCATTCTCCCCAGCCTCTATCATCACCTCTCTCAATAAATTCAACATTGTTATAATTATCTTTAATCTCGTTCCAGAACTTATCAACTTGACAATCGGGTACTTTTGGATGAAATAAAATATCATGAAAAGCAATGATTCCACCTTCTTTTACTAAGTCTGAATAAAGTTCGAAATCCTGCTTTACACCTTCATAAGTATGATCCCCATCAATCATTAAAAAGTCTACCAATTTTCCATTTAGTAGTTTTGTTAGTTCATCTCTTGTCGAAGTTTTATGAGAGTCCTTTCTAATAAAGTGAGTCTTCTGTTTCTTTAGGGCATATTTTGCAATTCTTTTCATCTCTTTTTCAGTATAACCGCCACCAAATTCACCATCAGGTAAATCTATGCTTATTAATGTCGCAGTTGGTGATGCGACTCTACAAAATGAATAAAAAGTTCCACCTCTAGCAGTTCCAATCTCTAAAATAATCTGAGGTTTCTTTTTTATTAATATTTTTAATAGTTCTTTAAATTCACTAATCTTTTGGAATGCCCCATGTTGAACTGCTGCCTTAGCAAGTTCTCTTGAACTTCTTTTTTTCATATTTTTACCAGTCATAAGTATATTTAATCCATTTTTGTTTAAATTTTCTAAAATTCTCTTTATATAATTCTTTTCTTCTCTTATCCCCAAGTATTCTTAGACCAGTTGATCCCCATTCATGGTAGATAAATACTCTGTGATCTACATAAATATCTAGTTTTTTTTCAAATAATTTAAAACACATGTCTATGTCTTCTCCTCCTGCAATATCGTAATCTTCAGTAAAGTTATTAACTTTATATAAAGAACCTTTTGTGAATAGCATAAAAGCTCCCCAAACAAATTGTTTAAATGGAGTTATCCTTATAGGGCAGGCTTCATCAATATGAAAAACATCTCCTATGTGAGTTTGTTCAAGTAATGAGTAGTTCATTACAGGGACAACCATGCCAGTTTCTGGGTATGTAGTAAAGACCCCTTTCATTTGCTCAAACCAATTACGTGATACAACTACATCATCGTTTGTAACTAAGACATAACTACCTTCTGCGTTCCTTATACCTGCATTCCACGCAGCTCCAACACTGATTCTGTTATCCAGGCGGATATATTTATCTGAATTTTGTTTTAATCGGTCTGATATTTCTTTGTTTTCACCTGCATTATCTACAATAATCAATTCATAATCACACAGTGTGTATTGTTTAATACTAGATATGAATCTCTCAAATATAGGGATATCTGGATCAATGCAAATTGCTACTATACTTAATTCTTTCATTTTTGATTTTGTGAATAAATATTTTCTGAAACTAAACAAAGTATTTCAAACATAATAGTCGCAGCAGCTAAAGCTGTAATACCATTATTATCAAAAGGAGGGCAGTATTCGACTACATCACCACCTATTATATTAAGACCTCTTAAATTTCTTAGAATTTGCAGAACTTCGTAACTAGTAAATCCCCCAACAACTGGTGTGCCTGTTCCGGGAGCAAATGCAGGATCTAAACTATCAATATCAAAGCTGATATATGTTGGAGTATTGCCAACTATTTCTTTTATTGTCTGTGTTACTTTTTCTAACCCAAGTTGATGATATTCTTCGATATGTATTACTTTCATCCCTTCGTCTTGAGAAAATCCCCAGTATAAATCATCTGTGCCTCTTATTCCTAATTGAATGGTTTTGAGAGGATCAATAACTCCTGCCTCTTTAGCATTTTTAAACGTAGCACCATGGTAATTCTTAGCTCCATAATAATCTGAATCTGTATCGCAATGAGCATCTATTTGTATCACCGCAAGTTTTTCTTTTGCCCCTAATGCCTTCAGTATTGGAAACGTAACAGAATGATCTCCACCGATAGTTATAGGTTTAATATTCGACTCAACTAATTTTAAATAATAATCTTCAATATCTTTAATGCTTTTGTCCAAATTTAATCTATTAGGTAAGGGTACATCGCCAATATCTGCAATTCTAGCCAAATCCAAAGGAATTATTTTTGTCTGATGATTATAAATACCTACAGCTTTTGATTTATTTCTAACCTCTCTAGGTGCTAGTCTAGCTCCTGGATAATTTGTTGTTCCAAGATCGAAAGGTAATCCAATCAATCCAATATCGAGATCTTGTAGGTCTGTCTTATATGGTGCTTTAAGAAATGTGGCAATTCCTTCAAAATAAGGTCCAGATTGCATTCCTTTAGATTTTAATCTTTTTATAATTGAATTAGTATTTTCTTTCATATTTTATTTGCCTAAAGCTTTATTGATTCTATTATTTATATCTTTAGACCAATCCTCATATTTCTCTTTCAAGTCTTCTAAATTTGGTATGCCATATTTCATTCTCAAATTATCTAATCTGACTTTTCTATTAGGATCATATTTAGAAATTCTTTCAGAAATCATTTCAAAAGGATCAAACGCTGGGTATTTTGTGTGAAATTTATCTGCATATGTAACAAGTTCTTCTTCAACTGTTACTGGGACATAATCTTTAATTTCAACCTCTAAATTTTCTCTTTCAACATCTTCGCGAGTCAATCCTGTAGCAGTATGAACTTCGCAAAATCTAGCATATTCCTCTCCAAATCCTTCTGACCTAACAATATTTCCTCCAACAAAAGCATGTTGCAAAGGTATAAGCTTAGATGATGTGTTAAGTTCGTCATCATAACAAGGATACATACCGATATCATGCAATAATGCACCGGCTTCAAGCAAGTCACGATTAACTTTAATATCTTTAGTTTCTTCTAAAGTATCTGCTAATCTAACCGCTATCTGTCTTACAATATCAGAATGAGTCCACACTAATTCAAAATAAAGCTCAGGAAAATCTCCTTGCTTATGCTTCTGATGTAATTCTTTAATTTTTTGTTGTAATTCGGTATTCATCTTTTTTTTTAATAAAAATTATTTAGTTGAATTAATAGAATTCCAGCTTCCACCTTGAAACTCTGGTGCAGTGGATTCGCTATTCTCTGTTATGATTTTACTTATAACATCTTTAAAGTAAAAGAATATTTCTTTTTCAATATTTTCTTCCTTTAATTGATTTATTACTTGGTTAATTATACTATTCTGGTCTATTTTATGCTTCCTTCTGTTTTTATAAACTTCCTCGAACTCTGGAAATTTTGACATTATCTGTAAATATCCTTGATCGAACCGAGTTTCTTGGCGTAAAAAGTCTGCCCAATTTAACGGGGGCTTATAAGTTATTACCGATGCTAATAGAACTTTTACAGACTCCCATCCGAATTTTTTAGCAATATTTAGCGTTAACCAATTATCTTCTGAATGTATATCTTCAGGGTAAATAATATTCAGATCTCTTTTAAATGCTAAACATCTGCCTATAGGTATAACTCTTCCTCTTGCTACCCTATATAATTCTTGACTTCTGAGAGTTTTGTATAGAAGAGTTGCTTTATCTATGAATTCATATGTTGGTACATCTAATGCACCCACCAATTTTATTAAAGGACTCTCTAATTCTTCAATTAGTAGGGCTATAGTATTTCCCCTAATTCTACAATCAGAATCAATTTGCATAATCATATCTCCCTTACTTTCTATAATTCCTTTATTTAGAGCTTTAGTTTTACCAGAAGTTGTTAATTCAATAAGTTTAAAATTATTCATCTTCTCTTCATAAATGAATTCCTTAACTTTTTTTACTGTATCATCTGTTGACCCATTTTCTAATATTAAAACTTCATATTTTATATCTAGATTTGACTTCAAAATATCTTTGAGTAAATTTTTAATGTTTTTTTGCTCGTTATGAGCTGGAATTAGAATGCTAAGTTTCATCCTATAAATTTTATAATATTTTTAATAATGGTTTTTTCGTTTATACTAAACACCCATTCATTTTTTCCTCTAATCTTCTCGTCTATTTTATCTCTTCTAAGAGACATATTATTTTTTGTTAGATGCTTAGCTAGTTTAGTAGCTATAGGAATAACATTTGATTTTCCTGTGCTCCACTTTCCAAAATCATGTCTACTATATAAAATAAAAACTTTAGGCATTTGACTTGTTGTTAAGTTTCTACTCATCGCAGCAAGATGAGAGAAGCCGGTATCATTCCCTATAACAAATTTACATCTTGAAAAAATATAAGATAAAATTTCAAAATTTTCTGTATCGATTAGAATAATATCAGGGTGAGTTGCCAATATTTTTTTTACTTTAAACCATTCTTCGGGAGACTCTTCTTTCCAATTTGCAATTAGAAAACATCTAATTTGTTTTTGTTTTGACTTAAGTGTTTTATATAAATTTAAGAATTTTAAAGTTCCGTATCTTTTCTCAATCTCACCTGCTTGACTGATAATGGCTATAGCATTTATATCATCTGAAATTTTAATGTTATATTTATTTTCTATTTTTTCTTCAATTTTCTTATCGAATTTTAAGTCAAATATGGGTAGTGAATCATTTGGATGTGAATTCAATCTAACGCCTACCTCTCTCTCAAAAGTTAGAAAATACCTTGCCGGACGAGAAGTGTATTCAATATTATATTTTTTGTTTGTAAATTTAGGATATATGTAATTCTCACTGTTGAAAATTGCTGGATCATGGTCTAAAGTAAATGGGTCATCATCAGTTACTAAAACAACTTTTGTTTCTGAATTATGTTTATTTTTAAAATATTCAATTGCGTTATTCACTATTTCTGCACTTTCTAAGATATCTATATGTCTTAATAAATTAGAAAATTTGCTATCAAGTATATAGTTAGGTAAATTGTTTGGTCTTGTGATCAATAAAAATTCGTGAGTAGCCTGTATTAAAGATAGAAATAGGAAAGAATCACCTAATGGTTTCCAGTACATACTAAACACTATTTCCTCGCATTTAAGTAATCCTTTCTTCAATGTTTCATTAACTTCATACCCAGTAATAATATCTCCATATCTCATTTGGGGTCTATCATAAAACAGCTCCACACTAGCTGTTTCCGTTTTAATATATTTTTATAAGTTAATATTTTCATACTCTTTTAAACCATAATAAACTTATTTTCTTCTTACTTCCAGGCTTATAATGTTCAGGAGGATTTATATAGCTAATCTCAATATTTGGATGTTCTTGTCCGTAAATCCCATATTCAATCAATAACTCATTTAATTTATCTAACCCTGCTTTTGGATAAGCAACGTATACAGAATTTCCTTCATTATAATCCCAACATAAAAAAGCATTAATATTTCTTGCGACGACTGCAATATCTGTAGAAAATGGTGGATCAAATATAATTGTGTTAAATTTGTGTTTGAATCTCGCAATTAATTCCTTTGTATTAGAATCAGTGGAATGGCTGTGAAGCCCTCTTTGCAAGTCATATAAGTAAAATTGACCCTCTGGATACAAAGTAACCAATCGAGCATCTGCATCAAATACAAACACGTCTCTTCTTCCACACTTTATTAGAGCTTCTCCTACAGAAGGAGTACAAAGACAGGCAGTATATCCAACAGCCAGATTTGTTAACCGTAGAATAGTTTCATTATCAAAAAAGTATTGTTCGTTACTCTGATTTTCTACTATGTTGTATATATCTAAATCATCTCTTGGTGAGTTCATAATCCACATTCTCTAATAAATTGTGTATATCTTTCTTCAAAACTCAGCCCTCTATTAAAAATGAAAAAAGAACTGATGTCTACTCGAGAAGTTTTTAATTTCTCAAGTGTTTTTAACGATAGAAATTCATAATCAGCATTTAATCCATATACATGCCTCAAGTATAGTTCTTGATCTAGTTTTGATGCAAAGTACAATATTGCTCTAATTTCGGATGTTCTTTCTGGTGCTGAAGCTAAAAGTCGTGTTAGCTCAGCTTCCTTATCTTCGCCCCAATAGTCTGAAATAAATCTCCCAAGTTGGTGACCTAATATCGCTACTCCCTTATAGGCATCTCTTTTCTCAAAACTTAGAGCATACTGAAAAATCCTTGTGTATTCTTCCAAAGTAATTTCTAAATCTTCAGATTGAAGAAACTTTCTTTCGAAATTTCCAGTCCTTACCATTACTTTACTTCTATCCGCTACATCAAATTGGTGAAACATTCTTGCAATTATTTCCGGACTAAAAATATCAGCAAACCATGCGAGTCTATTTAAACTTTTCATATAAACTTTAACAGCATTAGCTTCATTCAATTCGATAACATTATCAAAATCAATTACGTATATTTTCCCATCTTCTCCTCTAATCAAATTACGTGGTGCTAAATTTCTAAAGAATATACCTCCTTGTATTAGGGTATTTTCTATTGCTGTTGTAGTGCTTTGCAGTTCTCTGTCAAGATGCCCTTTACCTTGATCCAATATTGCTGTTTCATAGTCAACACCCATATATTTAGAAATAAAATAAAAATTTCCTTCGCTTCTAACTATTGCAATCTCCGGAACAACGCTAACATTTTCAAGAGCAGAGTTACGTAATAATTCTGCTATTCGATAATAATTTTCTAAATATGTTTTATCATTTCTTAAACTTACAGCTACATAAGGAACACCATCACAAACCATTAACTTAGGAGATGTATTCGAAATATCCAGCACCATTGCACTACTGGTTATTGGTATGCTTCTTCTAAAGAGTTGTGCAAATGATCTTCCTTTTAGACCCTTTTCTAATCCATCAGCTAAGGGAATTGAGTTAGTATTTACTACTTCCTCCTCTTCTGGTAATTCTAGTTTTTCCTCATGGCTAATACTTATTGTAGTAGTAATATGTGGACTCACAAAAGCTTCGTGGCCTTCATCTATTCTTAAAAGAATTTCATGTATGTGCCTACCACTCTTTAATTCACTAAATAAGTATTCTTCGCTAATATCACCTCTTCTTATAACATCTACAGCTATATCGATATAATAACTTTTAATGGTTTCGGATATGTAAGGTGATGAGCTAAGTGCTTGATCAATTTTATTTCTCATAATATTTATTTCATTAAGTTCAGGATTATCTTTAACTGCTGGGCCAATTCTAGGTGAAAATACAGGGTCAATATTTTGTTGCAACTCTATATAAAATCCATTCAGTTGATTTGTTCTTTCAGCTGAAGATTTACCTTCGTTTTCAACATAAACTCCAAGAACCTCCATCGCATTACCTCTTGAAAAAATCCTAGGAGTTACATAAATTTCTGTTCTCCCGTATCCGTCTTGTAATACCCACGTCATGGCAGGTCCTTGGATTAATCTTAAATATGTTCTTGCTTCATTGCTGATCTTAGGTTTCAAAGCAACAATAAGGGTGTAAAGTTGTCTATAACTCTTCTCTGTGAGATTAAATTTAGATAGCCATTGAGTTGCAATGCTCGACCTTTCTCTTCTTGGTAATAAAATTCCATCAGTCGAAGTAATTAGATTCTCAAGTTCAGAATAAGCAGAATATGCTTGATACTGAATCTCATTTAAAATCAGGAAGATCTCACCACTTAAATCTTCTGCATCGAATGGGTTTGAAACTGATATTTGAAGTCCCATCGGGAATGAATCTCTCTGAAATTTTACAGTATACCTATCGCTTAAACCATAATAACTTATTACTTGAGTTACAAGCTGTTCTAATATCTCTGTTGCAGCCACTCCGTAGGGATCATTATGGTCATATAAGTCTTGTCCCTCTAAAGATTCAAGAGAGGCTAATGAGTAACCAGATCTATCTTCAATAAATATATGAGCATGCAATTGATCTATCGTTTGCACTTTGACTTCTGTACCGTCGGGTAAATATTTTCGTGGTATTAACCTACAATCTCTTTGCTGATTTATTGAGATTGTGGGATATCCGTAACCCAAATGTCTATGCATAGTATTTGCGAGATTGAATAAAATGCGAATAAATTCTTTACCTTCAACTAAAGTAAGATCGGTTAACTGAGATGCAGCGTTATCCCTAAGAACTAGCATTCCATCAGCAGGATTCTCTACATATTGTGTTTTCTTTCTAACGAATTTAACTTCTCCTAAAATATCTGAGTGAAGATGTAGAACACAATCATCAAAGATAGTACCTTCTGTCGGGCTAATGACTTCATTTTGTGGTATTACTCTTTTTATGACTGTTAAATCGTCATCAAACTTTACTTCCATAAATTTTAATTCCAGCCAGCTGGACCTGTACTTTTAATTAAATTCTGCTGCTCTTTACCTTCAAAAATAATTGCATTAATTTCTTTAAGAATATTTTTATGATAATGTTTTGCTTTTTCAAATAAGTAAGATAATGACTTACTCAAAGTTTCTTCTGTATACAAGGGATTTCCTACTGTTATACTCATTACAAAATATCTCTCAGCTGGTATATCTAAACCTATTGTATTCCCAATATCATGTAGTTTGAATTCATCAAGACAAACATTGCCAGATTCATATAACTCCTGATTAATTTTGTGAGTATATTTATCAATACAACTTTTAACTGATAACTTTTGTTTTACGGTCAATTCTTTTTGATTGACAATAGACTTTATATCTTTTGGATAATACACAAATGCCATCCTGTAAAAATCCATTTCGTGAAAATTTGTGAAATATTGACTATCTTCAATTTGTTTCCAAACGAATTGAGCATCTTCATCTCTTTTTTCAACAATGTCACCTAAGTATTGTTTGCCTAAAGCTTTAATCATCAGCCAAATCTTCAATGATTCAAAGCCTCTTGACCCAAAGAAAGGAGTTATATAACCGAGATCCCATGATTCACCGTTTCTTACTTGTTCTGGATATCTAGTGAATTTCACTAAATTATCTCTTTGTTTAAACATGACATAGCTTGAAGGATAGGTTACAAACATTCCTTTGTGAGGATCTAAAGCTATCGAATCAGCATGTTCAATCCCTTTTAAGTCTCTCTTTTTCAATTTGTTTGAAAACAATAAGCTACCTCCGTGACATGCATCTACATGTAGCCAAGTGTTGTATTTTTGACAGATCTTAGCAATCTTTTCGATGTTATCTATACAAGCAGTACGGCAATTTCCTGCAACTGCAACTACCATAAATACATCATTTGAATCAATATGATCTTTGAGTATTTTTTCCAAACTACTCAAATTCGTAGTGAAGTCGGCATTTGATTCCGCTGAAATAATATTAGAGTTTCCTAATCCTAAGTGATGCATTGCTGAATTATATGAATAATGACTAATCTTACCTGAGAGAACGATTTTTGGTGTTACTGATAAAGATGTTAATCCATTCTCTTTAATTTCAGGATATTTTTGATTTAAAGCAGACATTATGGCTATATGGTTTGACATATGACCACCAGTAGTCCACATCCCTCCTACCTCAGATAAAGATTTTATCTTACTTGTAGGTTTATAGTCATAACCTATTAACTCTCTAAGCCACTCAATTAACTGAATTTCAATGAAAGTTGCGATTGTAGCACTTCTATCAAAAGCAATAAGATTTTGATTAAGGAATTTTGAAAAAATCTCACCTGCCATAGCATGTTTAGAGTTTGCTGAATCGGGAAAGGCGATGTAATTTAAGTCTGACTGAGAAATAGAATACTTCCCTATTTCTTTTAAAGTGTCTATAATTTTTTCATCATTAATTCCTTTCGATGGTAAAGTATCTTTTAATTCACTTAAAAATTTTTCTGGTGACTTATGCTTTAATACTTTGTGATCTCTTATTTCACCGCTGAAAAATTTAAGTCCTAAGTCTATAATTTTATTAAAGAACTTATATTCCTCAGATGATTTTCCAGATATGAAATTCTTATCGATACTTTTAATTTTTTTATTACTTCTCATTTTTTACATTTTTATAATTTAGAATAAGATTTTTCTTCAACTATTTGTGAACCTAATAGAGTATTTATTTTGTTCTTTATTTCATATCTTTTGTCGTTCATCGCGTAGACGGATCTTGCTAAATTTATAAACTCTTCTGTAAAGTCCTGTTTTATTTCTTTCTCTCGTATATTATCTTCTATCTCCCACAGAGACTTATTTACATTTGACAAGTTATCCTTGATATCATTCAGGACCTCAACATGAGCTATCTGTTCAAAAATCTCATTAAGTAAACTTAACTCCTTCCTTATATTCCTTAACTTCTTCTTATCTACTATCTTTTTTTCTTTTATTTCTAGTATCGTAATTTTATCTACTAATTCGCCCACTGATGTTGGAATTAACACTACAAGCTTTTTCATAATTGTCGTATATAATCATTATAATTTACATCACTGCTAATCCCTTAGAGATAAAGCATTATTGATAAATTTAGGTAATGGATTTTCCATTAGTTTTCTCATAAAATCAAGTAAAATAGTTTTTAGTTAATCCATTTGACTTATAGACTTTCTTTTATAACATCAAGACTGGATCCTTGCATTGTACTGTAATACAAATTCATACTTTTATCGTAACTTTCCTAGCTAAATAAGCAAACTCACTATCATCAAATGCAACATCAGGCATATCTTTTGGATCACTATCTAGTTTGTTGCAAGCAATATCTACATACTGAGATAATTCATAATCATCTATGAACTTATTAATCTCCGAAACATCATCACCTGACCAAACGATAATAAAGTGACCTGCTTTCTTTAATATCTTCAACAAAGTAACCATTGCTTTAGTCTCTTCTGGATCAAATCTTTTTAAGGTTCCATTTATATCAAATGCTATTTTCATGATTAAAAAATAAATAAATTAAATAGTTGGTAAATCACTCTTATCGTTATCAATTAATTTAAACTGAAACTTAGTTAAAAAGTTTTTTAGCTCTTCACTAGCTTTTTCAGCTCTAATCTCATAGACTCCTGACTCCGTTTCTATCAAATCATTCACTTTGCTCTGAAATTCAGCTTTTATTGATTTGGGCATTGAGTTGTATATCTTTGATCTAACTAATCGGATCTTGCATCTATTACTTAGTGTTTTGCAATATTCCCTTAAGTCTTCGTTAGTAATTTCTGTTATCTCTGTTTCCATATATTGTTACCAGAACTTGACAAATATTTTTAAATTTTGATATAATATAAATGTAAGAAAAGGAAGGTGTAAAAATACCACCAAATACTTACAATCAATAGTCGTTAGTTTCACCCGCAAAAGTAGAGCTAGCGACTTTTTTAGATATATTTAAAATCTATAGTAGATTATACATCATTATTATTAAATTTTCAACCATAAGTCCAAATAAAATGACATTTAAAAGCAAATTTTATAGATTGTTGGAAAGATCTTACAAGAAAAATCTTTACTGCAAAGAGTTTTAAGGAGAATTTGTTAATCTAAGGAAAAGATATACAGCTTTCCTGCATAAAAGTCAGTAGTGGATGGAAATTTATTATGAAGTTTTCTCTATATCTTCATCTATTATCATTCTCACTG
The DNA here is from genome assembly GCA_964635995.1 of uncultured Candidatus Saccharibacteria bacterium. GTDB lineage: Bacteria > Patescibacteriota > Dojkabacteria > J137 > J137 > JAGQLF01. Next base: position 7,582 of record CAZWRA010000026.1, on the reverse strand, counting down.
TTGCATTGAATGATGACTTCTTTTCATTTTTTTGTCTAAGTTGTATATGATCAAGCTGGTCTTGGGTAAACTCGACTGGAACCCTTTTTATATATATACCTCTCTCAGCTTTCTTTAGGAAACTTTGTATCCTCTCTTTTAAGTTATATTTATTGTACTTCATTATATTTAAGTGCTTTGAAGGGTTACCTCTTAGTGGTGCACCAGGCTCAGTCTTTAATTTATCCGACCTAAGAACAAGTGAGGGTTTATCATTTGCAACTGCAAATCCTATTTCATAACCTACAGATGAGCTTGGTTTGCTTAGTTCCGCAACGAAAATATCGGCCTCCTTTATTCTTTTCTGTACAGATTGGTAATACTCTTTAATCTCTTTATTATCATAGCTACGAGCTTCGTCAGCTGAAACTTTATTCACATCATCCCATACAATGTATCCCAAATCTCTAAATATCTTTGCAATTTCTTTAAAAGCCCACTCATATTCATCTTTGGCTACAAGTGATGCTACGAAATATACTTTTCTTTTGCTTTCTTCTTTCATATATTACATTTTACAAGTTTTAATATCATAAATCCAGGTATTTCTTGCCTTCTCCTGAATAAATGTGGTTTAGCATTTAGAGCTTCCTTGCTATTAACTACCTTAGGTTCGTATATTCCTTTAATGTTCAGCCCATTTTTTTCAAATACCGCTGAATAAAACTCTAAAGGTCTCAAATAGAATTGTGTAGGTGCTTCACATATCTCTGCTAGCTGTTTCCAAACAAAGAATGTTTCATAGTTTGATAAATACTGTTCACTAGATGGATGCCCAACACTCTTAAATTCCTTAACAAAAAAGGGATGGGGTAGAACGATAAATACTTCCCCATTATCATTAAGTACCTTTTTACTTTCTTGAATAACGTTAGAAATGTCCCTATCCTCAATCGAATGGAGTAGCATGACTTGAAAAACTATATCAAACTTTTGATCTTTAAGTTTTAGGGGGAAAGTGGCATCAGCTTGAATGTACTCAATTGGATTTCTATAGCTTTTCTCCTTTGATTTTGCAATATTAATCATCTGAATTGCATTATCTGTAGCTATTACCTTTGCGCCCATCTTAGCGAGTATTCTAGAAAAAGTACCTGTTCCACAACCCAAGTCGAGGACATCTTTATCTATTACATCTCCAATCAAATCAAGTAAAGCAGGATAGATTATGAATCTATGAGAATAGTCTCCTTCATCACCGAATTGTTGATCATATCTTTTTGCTATTTCATTCCAAGGATTAGTTCTTTTCATTTATTGATATTTATGATAGGCATTCTATCAATTATATCAGGAAGCACGAGAAAATCTAGTGTGATAATTTATGTCAACTTTTCTTACTTGGAAATGACATTTTAAAACTCGCTCCTTTTCCTATTCCATCAGAAGAAATAATGAGCTCACCACCATGATATTTCATAATGTTTTTAACAACAAACAAACCTAAACCAGTTCCTTTTGGTCTTTGTAGATTTTTTGTTTCCGGATTTAATCTCACAAATTTTTGTCCTAATTTTTTGATATCCTCTTTCTTTATGCCCATACCCTTGTCTGATATCGTAATTATTACTTCCTCAAAAATTTTTCTAGCCTCTACAGAAATGGCAATATCTGCCTTACCTGTATCAGGATTGATTCCATATTTTATAGAATTGCTAATCAAAGCCTGAACTGCTTCTGTTATTCTTGTTTCATCTGCTTCCACTTCAAGTTTTGCAATCTTTGAATCAAATACTAATGTGTGAATTTTAGAGTTGGCAGTTTTTTTCATTAATTCAACACTTGATTTTACATTTTCTACAATATCGAACTTAGTGTAATTTAATTCAAATCTCTTTTTATCAATTCTTGCTGTCTCAAGCATATCATTTACAAGTGATATTGACTGTGCAGTTGCTTTGCCTATAACCTTTATACTGTCAAATAGGTTCTTTATTTCTTCTTCGGACATTTCTTTCTTTAACCACTTGTCTAGGTTCGGTATTGTAATTTCTTCATGAAGGGAAATTTCTGAATTTACCACAGATAAAGGTGTTCGTATTTCATGACCCATTACGTCAATAATATTTTTTTGTTCTTCGGCTAGTTCTCTTAATTGCTTTGTCCTATCTTCAACTTTAGCTTCAAGTTCACTAATCAGATCTTCAAATTTTTTAAAGTAATTTGCTCTTCCTACTGCAAGGTTTATTGATTTAGCAATTGATTCAATAAATGAAATGTCTATTTGATCGTATGGAATTCCCCGTTTTCCTAGTGCTATAAATCCACCAAGACCCCTCTCATCGCTTAATGGTACAAGAACAGCTATACTATTATTGTAGTTAAATGAATAGATATTGTTTTGAATTTCATTAATCTTTGCCGAAAATTTTAAGCTCTCTAATTCCTCCTGTGACACACCAGTGTTGTTAAAAGATTTGAAGAATTTTGAGACTATATCTTTTGATATTTGTTTATCTTCATCAATAGAAAAAAATGAATCTGAATTATCTTTATTTAAAAACAGGTTAATTTCTTTAATCTTAAACAAATCAGACAAATATTGTTTTATGGCTAAATTAACATCATTGAAACTTAATTTCTCACTAATCAAGCTGTTAAATTTCTCAAGTTCTATTGATGGGTCATAAGCTGAATGTATGAATGATCTTCTAATAATCTTAGAAGCGTAGTTATATATATTTATAAAAAGTATTGAGAATATAAATGAGATAAATACATTTGCGAGTATTGAATCCAAGTCAAAAGGTGACTCAAAAATAGCATTCTCAAACGTAAGAACTCCATAAAACATTACGAAAGTAAATATCTCAACTGTTGAAATTGTAAGAATGCTCCCCAAAAGCATCCGAATTCCGAAAAGTCTGTGTTTAATAATTGAGTACCCTGTTAATGAGACAAGAAATAATGAGAATCCTGCTCCGATATTTGATAACTCAAAATTATTGAAGAGAATTGGGAAAATTAAATTGGTAATGATTGTTCCAGCTGAGGTAAGTATAATTCCAAGAAATAAATATTGTATCTTTAATCTTTCAATTCCTTGAGATTTATAGAATTTTTTAAATAAGGTATAAATCGAAAAACCCAACAATAGTAAGAAATATACTGCATAAATTATTATTCCATCTCCAAATATAATATCGCTAAAACCATCTTTTATTTCTACTTGTTGAACAATAACATCGGTAAAACTTAAAGTACTTATTGCAATCGCACCAATAAATGCAAAGGACACAGGTAAAAGATTATATTTTACTTTTGCATTAGGATATGACTTAATAAAAAGTGCTAAGAAAAAAATCAGCCAGGTTGTAGAGAAAAATATCAATTTGTTCGTTAAAACTACTGTATCGTAGTTTTGACTGGAATTTGAAAAATAATTTGCTAAAAGCCAAATATCAAATGTTAAGACAAATAATAAAAATAGCTTATTTGTAGAACTTTTAGGATTAGATCTTAATGCTAGAATTGATATTCCAAGCATTATGAATGAGATTGTTAGTAGGAAAATTAATATCATTGTTCAGAAATTGTACCTTTATCTATATAATTTGGAAAATTGATTTTTCCTCTTATGAATTGAGAAGACTTGACGCTACTTGCTGTTTTTCTCTCTCCAAGTTCGGCATTGTCTAATGCTCTATCGACATCTATCAGAACTGGTGTCGTATCTGAACCAACATGGTAAACAGAGGGTCCAATACTAGGTAGTCCAAATGCATAAGCACTCCCATTCAATAATCCTAAAACTCCTGAAAGCCTTTTCTCCCCCATATCATCTTCAAATTCTTTTCCGTCTATTACCGCTGCCCATGTCAACATGTTTAATTTTCTTCCTACCTCTACAACTTTTCTAAGTAAAGCTGATGCCATACCTCTGGTTGCACCTTGCACAATTGCGAGTTGCGATAACTCTGCTTGAGATAAAGTTGCACCATCTAATTGCTCAGGGTCGATAGCAATAGATTGATTATCAAATAATGGAATATCACGTCCTTTTTTAGGCAATATCAAGCGAACAGAACCTGTTGGAACAACTTTTCCATCTTTCTTTTCGTAACCCACGATTGGAATAGTGTCTTCAAACAACCATTTATCTACATATAGTTCTAGTTCACCAAGTCTCACCATAACTCCATCATGCATGAATCTAGCTCTATCCGCTTCTGATAACGAAGATGAGAATTGCTCTAAAGACATGTCAAAAAGACTTTCTGGAAGTATTTCCTCAATAACTACTGCCTCACCAAGATCTTTTAGATATCCTTCGTCAAGATATCTTTGAGTTGCTACAATTAGTCTATCTAATTGTTGTCTAGGAGTTGTTGCAAGTCCCGAGGTAAAAGTACCATCAGGCATATTTGAGATATCTAAGACCTGCGATAGCTCGAATTCAGGGGAAGAAAGTATATCTCTTCTGATATTAGTTTCAATTGCTCTGTCTAGCAATTCACTCTGATTTATATTTGAACTTTGTATGTCCATATTTATAAATTTAACTTTCTGCTATTTCTGTGATTATTCTTCCTATACCTGGGTTTCCACCTATTATTCTTCTAATTTGATAAGTATTGATATTTAAAAATAGTCTTACGAGTTCAGCTTTCAAGGCTCTTCTTGCAACAGGGTATGGATTAATATTTTTTGGTGATACAATACTATCCCAATCAGTTGTAGGATGGAATTGAGTTGGTCTTCCTGTAATTATATTTTCAGCCACTTTAGCCACTAAAATTGCTGTTGTATCAGCAGTTCTTCCCAATTGTGGAATAATATTTGCATTCTCTGGATTTATTACTATATCTAGAAATCCTTCAGGTATGCTGTGATATCCTATAACATTAGCAAATATTCTGTATATATAACCTATTTTCTGACCTTTGCTTATCAGCCCTTGATTATATAATTCCTGTACTAACGTATACTCTTCAATATCGCTTTGTCTTATTGCTCCTCGCATAGGTTCCATCTCTGGAAATAAATCGTATCTATACACAAGACAACTAGCTTGTTCTCCAATATCTAATGGGACTATAACTGGTTTACCATATTCTTTTGCTAATCTATGAACTTCAAGACTCGCAGGAAAGGCATCTGGATCAATCCCATCAAAAATGATTCTAGAATCACGAATGTACTCTTCGACATTAACCATATTCTCCGGAACAACTCCTAGTGAATCGTATCTCAATCTAAGTTCATCAGGATTTGTGGAAGAAGTTGTGATTATTGTATTCAACGCTTCAGCTTTTGTTTGTCCAACATATTCTGGCGTATAGACTTGATTCTCAGTATTTTTTGCCTCAACTGTATCTGGATCACTCAGAAAGAATTGTCGTGAACCATGTCTGTAAAACTGCTCAACTGCTTTACTTCCCCCAGCCCCTAGTCCAAAAACCGCAAACGAAGTTTGACTCCATTCTCTCATCGTTTCAGATGATAGAAGTCCCTCAGAAACCCTTACCGTATTTTGTTGAGTTGGGTTAAGGACTTGGTCACTCATTAGTTTTAACTTAAATTAAGTATTTGGTTAATTTTATCTACCAATTTCTTCGCAGGATAATCAGTTTTAACTAAATAACCAGCAACATTTAGCTCCTGAGCAGTCCTTTGTGCCTCATCAGATGATACATTTGTCAAAATGACTACAGGCACGCCTTCGATTTGATATTTTTTCTCATCTTTTCTAAGTGTTTGAAGAATCTCAAAACCATCTGTATCCTCAATCATTAAATCTAGAAGTATTAGGTCATATGTCCCATTGGACTCTAGGTGCGTATATATTTCCGTTACTTTATTGATGACTGTAACCTCAAAATTTCCTAATAATCTCAATGGCTTAGCAAAAGCATCAGAAACCATTGGTTCATCATCAATTAATAATATTCTTTTTTGGCTCATATTTACATAATAACAATTAAGTTAAGGTTGTACTGTTAGAAATGTTTGAATATCTGACTTGGGTATTTGATAGCCTAAGCTCTTAAATATTCCAGTTATTTCTCTAGCATCATCCTGCAATTCAATAATATCACCACCCAAATTGATTCCATCTTGTCCAAGCACCTCTGCTACCTGGACAATTGCATCATATTGCTTATTAATTTTATTTAGCTTAAATTGCATATTACCTAGCTTTTTTCCAAACTCTTTGATTCGCTCTAGATTTGCTCTCTCCATCTCAGTAATATCCTCTTTCTCTTCAGTTTCAACTACCAGTTTTGAAATGATTCCGGCTAAAGTACTTAAATCTTTTCTTACCTTCAAAATATGTGTTTGTGTTTTTAACGAATCATCAACTGTCTCACCTGCAACATCTGTTAAATCCCAACCTAAAATTTCTCTAATTTTATATAGCTCTTCGAGTATTTTTGTGACTTCGTCTTGTACCATATTAAATATTTCTAAATAGTTAATTTGTTGCCATTAGTTGACACGTCCTATGCCAAAAACATGCCCTAATGCCTAATAATAATTGAATTATACTAAATTTTATGATAAATAACTATTCATTTGTCATTTTGTTTCGGATTGGACATTAAAATAATGAGTTGTTTGAATAATGAATAATTATGAAAAACTTTCGAATGTTTTAATGTCTTCTCAAAGGCTATTTTTGTCAACTTTTGTATGCCACCTGAATATAGAAGTTGCCACTGCAATTTCTTGCAGTGGGTTTTATTATTCAAGATAAAATGTGGATATTTCTTTTTCACACCTGTAAATATTATCTTTCAAAACTAATAAGGCGTGTTTTGTATCCTCATCAAATTGATTGAGTAAATAACATTTACCTTCAATTTCAATTGATTCTTCGCCGATTGTGTCCACAATATCGCATTGTTTTGCACCTTCTAAAACTAATTTAGCATTCTTTATCAGTGCATATTTGCGATGATAGACTTTGTCTATCTGAAAATAATCGTCAATAGTTTTCATAATTTTTAAAATTAGATATAAAAAAGGGTGAATTTTATCACCCCTGAGAAGAAAACTTCTCACTTAGCCCCAAAGCTCTTTTAATTCCCGAACATCTGAAACTTTACATCGTTTAAAATGTAAATCTCTTTCAATAGGCAAGCCTAAACCGCCTCTGCCTTTTTCAAGTTCAGAAAGTACAAAATAGCCGTATTCTTTAAAGTCTCCACTGTCTACAATTCCAAAGAATTCAAATTCTTCATAATCACTTTTAATGTCTGGTACTGGTTGCCCTTCTAGTACATACCATGTAAAAGAAGAATCTGGAGTAAAAAACTTGATATGAATTATTGCATCTCCATTTTTTCCATCTTGTTCATAAATCTTTGGTAACTGGTCAATAAGTTCTTGAGTTAATAGTTTCATAATAGTAGATTTAAAATAATGTAAATTGGTTAAGGGTATTTAAAACCATTGGATTTTTTGAAATTAATTCGTTTTCAAGTTCTTGAGCTAATGAAAAAGATTGTTTTTCAACATCTTCTTCAAGTTGATCTCTGAAAATAAAGTGTGAACGATATCCAGTTTCTGAAATTGTTTTTCCAAAAAATTCAAAATGATG
>CAZWRA010000025.1:0-21516 GCA_964635995.1 uncultured Candidatus Saccharibacteria bacterium | reverse complement strand
ATTTTTGATAAAATTCAGTTGTCCTTATCTGGTAATTATCTACCTTTAGAGGTCAGTACAGTTTTTCTCTAAAATCAGAGTGCATATTTTTCTTTACAGATGCCTCTTCAGTTTTCTTCTTTGCTTTAACACTATTTTTCTTTTCAGCCATTAAATTAAATTTAACAATTACATATATTTAAGGTATCAGAAAGATATTGATCCTTCAAGGCTGATATCCTTTAAGAATTAATAGATAATGATAAAATAAGCCATGGATATTACTGAAATAAGACAAAAGTTTCCGATATTACAAGATGATTACTATAATCCACTTTATTTCTTAGACAATGCATCTACAACTCATAAACCTGAGTCTGTAATTAATAGTCAAGTAGATTACTATTCTCACTTAAATTCAAATGTAAATAGAGGAATCTATGAATTAGCTGAGAAGTCTACAGCAGCTTATGAACAAGCTAGAAACCAAATCGCTTTTTTTATTAATGCTGAACCTGAAGAAATCATATTTACAAGCGGAGCAACTGAAGGTATGAATGGACTTGTGAATTCTCTCTTTCGAAGTATGATTTTAAGCCAAGATTCAAAAATTTTAGTAAGTGAACTTGAACATAATTCTTCTTACTTACCATTAAAAATAAATACTTCAAGGGAATTAGATTTCTTGAAAATTAATAGTGATTTTGAAGCCGATTATTCATCAATAAATGGAGAATATGATTTAGCAGCCTTTCCTCATATTAGTAATGTAACTGGAACTATATTTGATCCACAAAAAATTAGAGACAAAAGTAAATTAATTATTCTTGATGCAACTCAATCTCTTGGACACATGAAGGTCGATGTTAAAGAATTGGATGTGGATTTTCTAGTTTTTTCAGGACATAAAATGTATGGACCAATGGGAATAGGCGTGGTTTACGGAAAGAGAGATATTTTAGAAAAACTTAAACCTTTTAACTATGGAGGCGGAATGGTTAAAGCGGTTATGAAAGATTCAATTGAGATATTTTCTGAAATTCTAAAAAGATTTGAAGCTGGTACTCCTAATGTAGCTGGAGCTTATGGTCTTGCTTCTGCAGTTAGATTTATTACTGATCTGAATTTAGAAGATATTAATAATCATGAAAAAGACTTGAAGAGTTATCTTTTAAGTAAGTTAGGAGAATTTCAAAATATTGAAATTTATCATCCAAAACATTCAGAAGGTGCAGGAGTAATTTCATTTAATATTCAAGGTATTCATCCTCATGATATTGCTTCATTTCTTGGAGATAATCATGTTTGTGTTCGAGCTGGACACCATTGTGCTCACATTTTCCATAATGATATTTTAAATATCCCTGCTAGTGTAAGAGCTAGTTTAGCTGTTTATAATGACAGGGATGATATTGATGTATTAATAGAAAATCTAATTAAAGCTTCAGAAATTTTTAAACGTTAACAAGAAGAATTCATTCTTTTTGCAAAGTTTACAAAGTCAATTATATCTATCATTCCATCTTTGTTTGAATCCATATGTCCACATGTATAAGTCTCAAATGAATCTGAACAACTAAACTTATAAATAGATTCTAATGTTCCCAGATCAATATAATTAATCTGATCATCATCATTTGAGTCTAGTGAACCACAAACAATGGTATTTGTACCTTCATTTCCTCCACCTCCTCCATTTCCATTCTGCTCTCCTCCCCCATTCTCATCTTCTTCCTCTTCTTCTGGCTCAGGTTGTTCTGGATTATTAATATCTTGAACCTGACCAGTTACATAATTCCATTCAGGAATGTCAGGAATTGTACATTCTGTTGTAATTGGTGAACCAACATCCTGTCCTTCTGATTGGAAGTAACTAAATGTTCTATGTCTAGTTCCATCATAAGGTCCATAATTCCAGTAAGTTCCATTTAAATTATTAACACAATAACTGTTACCGAAAAATAAGTTTGTCTCTGTACTTGTGTCAAAATTAAATAGCTCTCCCTTATTACTCCACGCCTCTAATCCTGTGATTGAACCGCTAGAACTACCATGATAAAAATCATTATTAAAAACATTGTTATTTTGCATGCCATGGTTCATTAAATCTTGGAGATGTACCTCTTGTGTCATTCTGGACTATAATTCCATCATAATTACTTTGGTTTGTAATAATTGTATTGTCATGTGCATCTACCCCCTGAGAAATCTGTATATAAATCTGTTTTCCCTCATAATTACTAGATCCATTATATGCTGAAAAATTATTCATAATTTCAGCATCATAGCTAATCTCATGTTGAATACCATTTTTCTCATTATAGACTGTTATATTTCCATCATATGTTGCTCCAACATTATCAATATCTGTCCAAAGACCTGAACCTAAATTATGATGAGAATAATTATTTCTAACTGTGATATTATCTGTTCCTGCTCACTTACTTCCGCCAGCTTCCCATGTCATTTCAAAGCCAAGTTGGTTATTGTAAGCAATTTCATTAAACTCAAATAATGCTCCTACACTTTTTCCTCCAAAACCTATCTGACCGTTATGATGCACATAGTTGTAACGAACTTTTCCATTATTTCCTACTTTGATCGCTCCTCCATGATTAAGTCGGACTTCATTATACTCAATAGTATTATTACCCATTAACTCAATCGCATGTCTTTGAGCAGCAGTTGCATATTTTTCTATTATGAAATTTTTAAAGGTAATATTATCTTCTCCCCAGTTATTAATTGCGTGTTGAGTAACACTTGCCTCGACTTTCTTACCTACTGGATTGTCAGCCATATAAATTCGATCACTATTATAATCGAAATACCACATTCCTGGTCCAACCTGACCCTTAGATTCTGCATGTCTTACAAAGTTATCATCAGCAAAAAGATCTTCGTTATATACACATCTCCCATACCCAGACTTACAAACTTTACCGTTTCCACTTGTTCCACTACCTTGAGCGTTTGGCTTAGGATCTGTTTGTTGTGTTTGTCCTTCAAAATAATATAGGTTAATTCCGCCAGCCCCAGTTCCGTTTTCAATTTTTGCAGTTGATGGATCTAATAGTTTAGAACCATTGAAAATAGTTCCATATTCACCTATTAAAGTATCATTATCTTTAGGTTGAACAGTTATCATTCTGTATACTCCTGGCCTAAAAATGTAAGTTGTTCCTGAAGAATTACTGTTAATAATACTTTGGACATTATCTCCTGGATTTATATAAACAACATTTCCTGAAGCTACTCTACCATCGTTAATCTCACTTACAGCAACATCATTATTTTTATTGTTCTCAACTTTATCACTAAATAAAATTAATGCTGTATATCCTAAAATCAAAGTGGTTACAATTAGCAAAAACGCGAGAGTATTGTTGATTTGTTGATTCATAAAAAATTTTGAAAACCTTTATAAATTATATTATTAGAACTCAGAGTGCAAGTTTTAATTGCAATTTTTCTCAAATTCCTTAGAGAATTCGTAGAAATCGACTAGGGTTAGTACACCATCTCCATTATCATCAAAAGATCCACAACCTTCAGTTGTATTTGAACTAGTACAAGAAAAACCATAATATCTTGAGAATAATCTTGCATCAGTTCTGTCAATCATCCCATTTCCATCAGTATCTTTATTTAAGCATAAACTTCCCGGTGTACCAGGTGTTGGATAAGTAGGACTACTTCCACCTCCAGATCCTCCTCCTCCACTTCCACCAGGACCTGGATCAGGATCACCAATTGGATCAATTATTGGACCTGTTGGACCGACTTCTTCCTCCCAAGGAGGGACTGGTGGTGTTTCTTCTAAACCTTGAATAGCCACACCGTTTAAATCATATCCAGCTGATTGAAAGTAAGCGAAATTTCTTTCTAGGTTATTTATAGCGAATCTTGTAGAGCTTGTATCTGGTAAAAAATATCTATTATCATCAAAGTAATTAGATCCAAAAAAAATCGTTGTTTGAAAGAATATCTGTATCTTTCACCATACCCGATACAAATCCAGTAGTAGCAATAGAATAAATAGCGTTATTGTAGAAAGTATTATTTATTCCAAACCATGGAGTACATGTTGCTGCTCTAGTTTGTGAATTTAAAGTATTACATACACCAATTGGAAATTTATTTGAGTATCCTCTATCTTGATTTATTACTCCCATACCATCTCCAGAAGTAGTTATCATTGAATTATTATATACCTGAGCATTTCTAGAATTTTGAATCATTATCTGAGCCCCCCAAAGCCAGTTGTTATAAGAATCACCATTAAATGCAGAAAATTATTTCTTATTATTACGTCAAAACTAATCTCGTGTTTTATTCCAGCATTATTGTTATAAGTAACGATATTCTCTTCATAAATAGTATTAATATTATCAATATCAGTCCAAAGACCAGGACCTAAGTTGTCATGAACATAATTATTTCTAACCGTCAGATTTGTTGTATATGCAAATTTACTTCCACCAGCCTCCCAACCTGTATCGAAACCTGCCTGATTATTCTCAGAAATTTCATTTGCTTCAACAAGTATATTTTCACCGCTTCCTCCAATCCCTAATTGCCCATTTTTATGAATGTAATTATTTCTTACAATCCAATTTGAGTTAAATGTTATACCTGGACCATGATTATTTCTCAATTCATTATTTTAAACTATCCAACCATACGAATTATTATTTGTTCCTGCTATATTTCCACGAATAACACCTCTTTGAGCTACATTAGCAAACTTTTCAAACTGTAGATTTTTAATAGTCACATTATCATTACCTCCTCCAATTGCTGGTCCAAACGCATGATCTGCAAAACTTAACTCAACTTTCTTTCCAAGTGTATTTTCTGCAAGATATACTCTATTTAAATCATAATCATAAAACCATTTTCCAGCTGTTACTAAATCTTTTGAGGTTACATGCTCTTGTCTCTCATCGTTAATAAACAATTCATGTTGGTAGTTACATCTTGAAGTAACTGAGCTACAGTTACCATGAGGATAAGGTATATCAGTTTGATTAGAAGCATAATATAATCCATTCTCAAAAGAGAAATTAACTATGATTCTAGACCCATTTAAAATGGCTCCATTCTCACCTTCGAAAATATCCCCATTTTTAGGAACAATAGGTTGAATAACTCTATGAATTCCAGCTTTTAATAAATATTGTGTTCCAGCAGAATTAGTAGAAACAATAGATGAAATATTATCTCCAGGATTAATGATTACCGTATTTGCAGCTTTAACACTACCCTCCTGTTCAGACTTTTCAATATTTTGATCTCCAAAAAGAATGAATAAGTATGCTGATAGCAGAAAAATTACTGAAAGAATCCCTAAAACTTTATTTTACTAACAGTCGTTGGCATACTAATATCATACAAAAAAATTACATTGTTAGAAATTATTTTTAGAAGCTAGATAAATGCCAGTATCCTGTCTTTATTCCCTCGTTACAATTTTCTTTTTCACAAATAATGACATAATTTGCTCCATAAGAATCTGTACCTTTATATGCATAACCATCATGAGCTGCAAATACAACTGCGTTCGCTGGTTGAGCAGCAAGATCTATTGCTGCGTGAAAGTCACAATAGTTAGCTCCATTCCAAAGGAAACATCTATTTCCATATCCACTTGTATAATAAACAGTTCCTTGTACAGGCCATTCTAACCTATCTCCCCAACCACATCCTCCAACAGGTCCTCCTGATTTTAAGTAACCACATGGATCCACCCAATTACCATTATCAGCAACCATAAAGTGTAAATGAGGCCCCGTACATAAGCCAGTACATCCTTGATTTCCAATAGGTCTTCCAGCACCCACCCATTCACCTGAAGTTACAGGATTATAGCTATTGAAAATTGCTTGTCTAATTTGTTCTGCTTCAGATTGTTTTGTAGCTTCTTCTTGAGTAAAGACAGCGATTGAACCTTGTGCATTTTGAATCTCCCTTTGGTAAGCATAAATTTGTTCATAGTAAGCATTTTTCTTTTGATCTATTTCATCTCGTCTCTTCTCTAAATCATTTCGTTTAACTTCAATTGCTTCTTTCTCTTTATTAACCTGTTTTAGTTTTTCATCTAACTCAAGTTTCTTAGCTTCAAGCTCGTCTTTTAAATCAGCAAGATCTAATAAAATTTTATTAGTGTCTTCTTGTATTATTGTTATATATTGAGAATCTTTAAAGTATGCATTTATACTTTCAGTGTTAAAGATATTTGTTTCATCTACTGAGCCTCCTGAAGTTAATCTAAATTTTATATAATTATCTTCAATTCTTGCCTTTGATTCTTTCTCAAGTGAATAAACATTTTTAGTTATTCTTTCTATTTCTTTTTTATTTTCTTCAATCTCTTCTTCAAGTAAGAGAATATTAATTTCTAGCTCTTGTACCTCAAGCTGTAACTCATCTATTTCTGCCTGAAAAACAAGAACTTCACCGTGAATTCTAGAAATTTGTTCATTATATCCACCAATAACATATTCACTGTTATTAATTTGCTCCTGAAGCTGGGCTTTTTGATCTCGAATTTTTTGTATTTCTTTTTCTAGATCTTTTAATTCTTCTTCTAAACTTTTACCACTTACAGGTTCAGTTCGCGCAGGAATTAACCCAACGGAAATTGTTAGTACTACAAATACAAGTAGAATTATTTTTATAAACTTAGATTTCACCATATAAATATTAGTACTATCTAATTTTACAGTTAAAACAATAAATCACCAATAGGAGCTTATCTATCTCTAATAAAGTCTTTCTGAATCCCTATCAGCATTATCAATTGCTGTATCATTAAATTCATAATAAAGTCATCCTTTCTTCTTTTTCGAATTTGAAATTCGGAAGGTTTTAGTACCGTATAATGGATTTCTCTTCCAAGATCATCTTCATACTCTTTTATAATTTCTGAAAGTAAAGAAAGATCTATTGAGCCAACAATTGCTAGATCGATAACCTGATCTCCATGATAAATTCCTTTTGTGTATGCAGGAGTAAGAACTGCAAATTCAATATTACCTAACTTTTTCTGATTTTGAATTATAGATGAACCTATTCCAAAAGATTTATGGAATATTGATAAAAGTTCATCGATAAATGGATGCTCAAGAATTAAAGAAAAGTATTTTCTATTCCCGTTACTTTCTATTTTTAAAAATCCCATTTCTTCAAGTCTAAGTAACTCTCTTCTTACAGCATTAATTTCCTCTTTAAACTCTCTAACAGCCCCTCTCAAATGAATGGAATCAGAAGGATGTAATAAGAAATATTTTAATGCTTTAATTCTTACCTTTGAAACAAAAAGCATATCTAACGACTTAGCATATTTACTCATCTTTAATTCACTTAAGTAACATTTATAATTTATTCAATAATTCATCTATCACATCAAAAACTTTTTCAGAATAGTCAATTAAATAGTTGTAAAGACTATCGCTTAAAAACTTTTGATCCTGTGAAAGAATTAAAACATTTTTTAGATTAATAAGATTCTTCTTAGCCTTAACAAGACTTTCCTTTTTATTTACACTATCTTCAAGTAAAAGACTTTCAGCAATTGAATCGGTTACATTCAACGCTTGAGACTGCATTCTAGGAACAATAAGAACTTTAGAATTTTCCGTAAAAGCAGCACTAATTCTAAAAACTTCACTAACAAGTTTATGTGCAACTTGCCATTCTCTATAATCTGTAAAATTTCGTCCGCTATATGTCTTCATAAAAATGTCTTCGACTATTATTAAATATTTTTCTTAATCTTACAATCTATTCATGGCTATATGGCATGAACCACATAGCCATTTAAAAATACTTATAATCCTGATGCCTCTTTAACTTTTTGCCAAACTTCTTTTAAGAGTTTTTGATCATTGTTAAGAATGTCTTTAACAGTTTCTCTACCCTGTCCAAGATTCTCACCGTTATACTTAAACCAAGCCCCAGCTTTTTCTATTACATTAAAATTAACTGCAGCGTCAATTAAACTTGAAACCTTATCAATTCCTCTTCCATGATATGTCTCATAGATTGCTTCTCTAAAAGGAGGAGCTACTTTATTTTTAACCACTTTAACTCTAACCTGATTTCCGACAAGTGTGTCTCCTTCCATAATCTTATCTTTTGATCGAATATCCATTCGAACTGAAGAGTAGAATTTAAGAGCATTACCTCCTGTTGTAGTTTCCGGATTTCCAAACATAACACCAATTTTCATTCTTAATTGATTAATGAAAACAACTGTAGTATTTGTTTTTTGTGAGATTCCTGTAATTTTTCTTAAAGCTTGACTCATAAGTCTTGCCTGTAGTCCCATATGTGAATCACCCATTTCTCCGTCAATTTCTGCTTTAGGTGTAAGAGCAGCTACCGAGTCAACAACAATTAAATCAATCCCTCCTGATCTAACAAGAGTTTCAACAATTTCTAAAGCTTGTTCTCCGTAGTCTGGTTGAGACACTAAAAGACTATCTATATCTATTCCAAGCTTTTCTGCATAATTTGAATCGAATGCATGTTCTGCATCTACAAATGCACAAACTCCTTTTAATTTTTGAGCTTCAGCAATAAGATGAAGTGCAAGTGTTGTTTTTCCTGAAGATTCTGGTCCAAATATCTCAATTATTCGTCCTCTTGGAACTCCACCAACTCCTAAAGCAATATCTAGAGAAATAGCTCCTGTTGGAATAACATCCATTTTCTTAACCTTACTTTCTTTTAAGGTCATTATTGAACCATCTCCAAATTGCTTTGTAATTTGTTGAATAGCCATTTCTATTGCCTTCTTTTTTTCGGGATCTTGGGTGCTTGTAGCGTCTTTTGACTTTTCTTCTTTTGCCTTAGCCATAAGAAATGATAATAAAATTTATACATATAATGTTAAATGACAGTACTCACCTTGTCAAAACTTTGATAACTTAGCTAACATTAGAAACTAAACGAAAGAAGTATTTCTATAGGGAAGTTTATATTTTTCTGAGTATAGAATTTAAGTGAATAATGTTTTAAAGAATAACTTGGTATACTTACCTCTAGGTCATTACTTGCTGGAAATAAAATGTATTCTTCTCCAGAATCACTAATTAAAGAAAGCGTGATGACATCTAAAATGTAACCTAAAACTTCAGTGTTTAAATTAAACTTAACATTTCTATCAAACTCATTTGTAAATGTAATTAAATCTATTACTAACTCACCCTTTTCAAGATTTTTAGGAACAATTGAGTAGTTTAAATTTGAGCCTATTTCTTCAACATATGATTTGTGACCTGAATAATCGTAATGATTTTCATATTTTAAAATTGCGCCACCATTTGTATCTAGACCAGCTACACTTCCATCACTGTTTAATTCTCTCTGTGGATTCATTACTATAACTAGACCAATAGAAAGTATCATAATTCCAAAAAGTGCAGTAACACTTAAGGTGCTTTCAATTAAGTTTGTTATTCTTTTTAAATCTGTAGTCATAGTATAAAAATCTTAATATATACTAGACTGTTTTATGAATCTTTTGCAAGGAAGAAGTTAAATTGTAAGTAGAATTTCGTTAAGTTTAAAGTTTTTACAATAAGTCTCAAAATTTCTTTTTTCGATAAATTTATTTATCATTTCATTAATAAATTCAGGTTCAGTATCATAAAGATATCCTAATCCTAACTTAAACATTGCATCAACAATCTCTTCTCTACTATGCTCTCTATCTTCTACAGCGACTGTTTTAAAAATACTTTGAAAAAGTTCTTGTTTTTCAGACAAAATCTTCTTTGCCGTTTTTTCTAAAAGTGAGTCTAATTTAAAATGATGAAGATCAACGTTTGTTCCTGCGTGAGGTCCTAAATTATTTCTAGCTATCGAATTCATCATTCGAGGAAATAGTGTTTGTAGAGTTGACCACATATTACCTAATCTTCTTTTTATTTCTTCAAATGACAATGATTCTAAATCTTCACTTTCTACATTTGGATTTACAACCATAACTTCAAGAAGATTATCGAAAGTATCTTCATCTCCATCTTCAATCATTTCAGATAAATCATTAAAGCTCATATCTCCAAAGTATTCATTAAAGTCACTAACCATTGAATCGTAACCAGACTTAACTTCAGATCCACCGTATATTTCTCCAAGTCTTTTCTTTGTCATTGACTCTACTAAGGCTTCATCGTCAACATTTACTCCATCAGTATATACACCTGCGTGTAGACCTTCATGAAACAAAACATGAGCAATATCTTTTTCTGAACCATAAAGAAGCAGTAATGGGTTTATAGCGATAGTATCTATCTGTTCTGCGAAATACCCTCCAACCCAATTAGGTATTGTTAAATCAACAATAAATCTCCCTTTAAAACTAAACTTAATCTTTCTTAATGCATTTCTTAATTTCCTTAATGCACTAGGGTGTTCAGATAAGAATATATCGGGAGATGGATACAAGAGTTCTTCAATGCTTTTTGAACCAAAAAGTTCAAATCCCATACACAATTATACCATATACTGGTGTTTTCCGTTATCCTGTAAGCCTAAATCAGTTTAAGTGTTAAAATGCAACTCTATGGCAGAGAAAATAGCAGAAAAAGATATCAATAAAGTAAAAGTTAGAGTAAAGCCTAATCCAAAGAGCAGTGATTACTTTAATGGGGCATCAAAAGACTATCTGTATACTAAACATTTATTTAAAGAAAATCTTTTTAGATATTCAAAAGCCAAAGCGGAAGATTTACATTCAAGACTTCACGGAGCATTTAATCTTGCGAAGGCATTTGCAGAGTCAGCTTTAAGTTTTATTCGAGAACCCTTTGTTGTTGATTACTTGGACGGAGAGTTATTAGGTTATATTTTTAGATCAGAGATTAGGGATTTATTGAAACTTGGCTCAAATAAAGTCGCAGTAGAATTAAGACAAAGTTCTATTCACGAGGCTAATGAAATTATAGGTTATTACAATGAAGCACAGAATTTAATTAATGTTTACGGTTATCAAAATGATCAAGCTAAGACACTAACAGTTCAAAGGCTTGTTTATTCAACTCATGCAGCAATGAGAAACCTACAGGCAAACATAGAGGACTATAGAGAGGCAATGGAAACCTTTGCAGAAACTGGAAGATATGTAGATCCTTTTGAACAGTAATTTATTTTGCCCAGCTTAATAACTTTTTTACCTCTTTTTCAGCAGATTCAACTTTTTTAACATCAGGAGTCTCCATTACGAAATCTAATTTTTTAAGTTTTGGATGATTTAAAAATGCTTTCATAGCATCTTCCCCAATTAAACCTTCTCCTAAATTTTCGTGTCTATCTCTTTTTGAATTAAATTCTGTTTTTGAATCATTAAAATGTACACATATGACATTGTCCAAACCTAATATTTTCTCAATTTGATCAACTACTCCATCTAAATCATTCTTAATATCATACCCACTAGCCCACATATGCTGCGTGTCTAAACAAAATTGGACTCTATCAGGATTTTTAACTAAATCTTTTATTTTTGCTAAATCTTGAAATTTTGAACCAATAACATTTCCTGAGGCTGCAGCTACTTCTAAAAATAATGGCTTAGAACTTTTAGCGTGCTCAACAATCCAGTCAACTCCATAAGCAACTCTTTTAAATCCTTCTTCAGGTTCAATATCTTTAAATGAACCTGTATGGAAAACAACTCCAGGGGAATCTACAAATTCAGCTAATTCTAGATAATTAACAATAGACATTTTTGCTAAATAAAACTTTTGTTTATCTGGAGAAGAAAGATTAATAAGATAAATTCCATGCATATGTATTCTCTTTACTATCTCAGATTGATCAAGTGCATCTTTAAGTGCTTGCATCTTTTCTTCTTCAAAGGGTTTAGAATTCCATCTCTGAGGAGGAGTTGGATGAATCATAATCGTATTAATTCCAAGTGCTTCTCCATTCTTAACTCCATTTTCTAATCCTCCCGCACAAGATACAAAACAACCTAAATTTCTCATATTAATTTTTTAACTTAATGTCTAAATATAACATAACAAAAAGAGCCTGCAAGTTGCAGGCTCTTTAATTTAAAAGATTTTTATTTCTTTTTCTATGATTCTATATTTAAGACTCTCACACCTTTTAGAAGATAAAGTAAGAAGAATCCTAAACTTGAGAACATAAGGGCTACTGAATTTGAATCAATTCCTAAGTCTTGGTCATAAAAGAAATCTACAATATTCATAAATGTAGCAATACTTGAAGTAAAAAGAAGGATTGAAAAAATCATCATTCCAAAGCCAACAAATACTTTTGTAGAAACACTTCCACCAACTTTTGAAATCCTTACTGAATATCTGTTTAACATAATTTTTGCTGCCGCGAATCCTGCCATTAAAGTTAAAAGTACTATTCCTTTTACTAAGATTTCTGAATCTACTTCATCTAGATATCTTGGTGCTGGAAGAATGTTTGCGAATACATAGTATAAAACTTGAGTTACTCCAACAAATGCTCCTACTGAAACTATAAGTAACCAGGTGTAGCTGAAAATTCTAATCAATTGAGCCATAAGTTTAGGCATAAACTCATCTGCTCTTTTCTTTTCACCAGTAAAGTAATATAAAACTAATGCAATAAGAACAAGAATGAAGGGTAAAACAGGCATCATCAGAATTGAACCTATAATATTCAAAACCGAAAGTATTGCTCCAGATCTTGCAGTAGTCATTGCTACTTCTGGTAAATAATTCATAGAAGAAAGTTAATAAATAGATTTTGAGAATATTATGCGATAAAGCATATTTTTCTTCAATTTAAAGACCTAATGATTCTTTAAGCTTTTCTTCTGCTTTGTTTGGATTTACTCGACCTTTACTTAATCTCATAACCTGACCTACAAGGAATTTAAGGGCGTTCGGGTTTTTAGAAATATCAGAAATTACTTTTTCGTTTTCTTTAATTACTTTCTTAACAAATTCATCAATTTCAGATTCATCTTCAATAAAAGCAAGGTCTTTTTCTTTAATTATTTCAGCAACGTATCCTGATTTTTTTTCAGATTTGGTAGAAATGATTTCCTTTATTACCATAGTTGCTGACGGTGGTGCTATTTGCTTATTATAAATACCCATTATTAACTCATGTCTGTCTTTTGGATGTAAAGGTGATTCTGAAAATGATTTTTTTTCTTTATCAAGAATACCCGATTCTATACTTATCATATTAACAACATGACTTGAGTAATCAAGAATCTTACCATCGTGAAGTTTCATAGTACGATCGTACTCATTACCTTTCTCAATATCTTCTACATAATTCTCAGCAACTTCAATTGAAAGATTATCAGCGATATATCTATTTTTTCGCTCGTTAGGTAATTCTCCTATTTCATTTCTAAGTTTTTCAATAATTGTCTTTTCAATTTTTATTGGTGGAATGTCTGGTTCAGGGAAATACCTATAATCATCAGAAGATTCTTTTGATCTTTGAAATAGTGTTTCTCCAGTCATGTCTTTCAATCCTCTTGTTTGACTCTTTATTTCTTCTCCTTTATCTAATAGTCCAGCTTGTCTTTCAATTTCAAAATTCATCACCTTCTCGAGAACTGAAATTGAACCAATGTTTTTTACTTCTACTTTATAGTTCGGCAAGCCTTTTGTTCCTTTTTCCTTAATAGAAATATTTAATTCAAATCTCATTTGTCCTTTTTGCATTTCTGCATCAGAAGTGTCTGTATATCTAACAATTTGTCTAAGCCTTTTCGCAAAAGCTAAAACTTCTTCAACACTCTCAAAATCAGGTTCAGTAACCATTTCAATAAGTGGAACACCTGACTTGTTATAGTCAATTAATGTTTCATTATCGCCAGAATGCATAGACTTAGCAGTATCCTCTTCTATATGAAGTCTATTTATTCTTATTCTTCTCGAATCATCACCAATATCAATTTCAACATAACCATTTCTTCCAATTAGATTATCAAACTGAGAAATCTGATATCCTTTTGGTAAATCTGGATAGAAGTAATTCTTTCTATCGAACCTTACTACCTCCGTTATCTCGCAGTTTAATGCTAAGGCTAGTTTAATTGCCTTTTCTATAGCTAATTTATTAGGAACTGGTAATGCTCCTGGAAGTCCAAAACTAACTGGATCTATGAAAGTATTCGGAGCTTCGTTAAAGTAATCTGCTCTAGCTCTCGAAAACATTTTAGTTTTAGTTTTTACCTGAAGATGGATCTCAAGCCCTACAACTGGTTTATATTTCATTTTTAATTGTTAATACTATTATTTTCTCCTTCTATAAGCCTATCAGCCTCTATCTCGCCTTGTATGTTATTAGAATTTCCAATTCTTATATTTCCATTCTGCGTTTCTAGACTACCACTCACTGAATTATTATTTTCAAGATCTATATTACCATCTCTAACAGTAATATCTTGTATAGAATTCGAATTCTGCATTTTAACATTACCACTTCCAGTAAGATAAATTTCTTTTCTAAACTGGTTGTTGTTTTGGGCATCTATATTCCCATCATTAACTCGTATTTCCCCAGTTACTGTAACAGAATTACCAATCTTTAAATTTCCATATATAATATAAATATTCCCATCTATTTCTGAATTATCTTCAATATTTAAATTTCCATCTTCAACTTCAATATCTCCATCCTGCTTAGCGCTTATTCCAATAACAATATCTTTATCCTCAACTTTAATATCTCCAGAATGCAAAGAGTTGTTTTCGATGTATTTCGAATCATCAAAACCATATTCAAAATCCACATTTTTTCCGTAAAGAGCAATACCTCCAATCAGGAAGGCTAATGTAATAAGTATTAATATAAAGAAAGCAAAAATTAATGCATTATAGTTTTTCATTTCATTTTTTAACTAAAGAATTTTACAATGTATTTAGTCAAGAATCGAAAACAAATTATTGTTAATGTAAGAATGTTTAAGTAATATAAGAGGTATGATTAACTTCCTGAGTGCTAAAAAAATTACACCTGTAAATACAGTAACTATTGGAATAACTGGTAAAAAGGGTAAAACAGTAGTTTCTCATGTTATTAAAGATATACTTACTCAAAATGGGTTTAGAGTTGCTTCGCTAACAAGTGAAGGATTTTTGATTGATGAAGAAAATACAAATAAGAAAATTAAGTCTAATAATATTACAAAAAAAGATTTATTGAATATTGCAAGGATAATAAATAAAATTAAGCCAGACTTCTTTGTAATTGAAATTCCTGATAGTCAGCTTGTTAAAAAATTCTATAGTTATTTAAACTTAGATGCAGGAGTTATAACGAATATTGAATTTAATCCAGAAATAAGTAATGAGAAATATTTAAAATCCAAACTTGATTTCATTAAACTAGTTAATGAACAAGGGCTTTTAGTAGTAAGTGGTGAAGATGAGAACTTTGCAAACTGGTTAGAACAAAATAGCGAGAATATTGAAAATAATATTTTTTGCTATTGGATAAACTCAAAAAATCTCTCAGGTAAACATTATAAAAAAGAAGGTATTGAATACAATTACTATAATGAGGCTATGATCTATAGCCAAATGAATGGTGCATATAGTTTTATAAATACTTATATTGCTATAAGAGTTTGTAATCGATATCTACCTTTAGATAAGATTACTGGAGCATTGAGAAATGTAAGACCACTAAAAGGTAAATTTGATAAATTTCAAGAAACTCCTTTCTCAATTTATATTGATGAAGCTATTACTTTAAAACAAATTGAAAGCTCACTTAATCATATTATCTCTGTTAAAGGACCCACTCAGAAAGTAATAACAGTTGTGGGTGTACCTGAAGAAAATACAAAAGAACTGGCAAATATTGGAAGTCTGGTTGCAAAACATTCAGATATTATAATTCTAGCTCCTAGTGATTCAAATCTTACCCAAACATACGATATAAATTCAATAATTCATAGTGGAGCTGAGTCTTTTAGAGGTAGATTAGTTGAGCGAATTTACTCAACTGAAGAGTTACAACTTCTTGATAAAAAGAGACTTATGCAAAAGATTTATAACACCATGCAAACTGGAGATGTCCCAGTTATAGCTTTCGATGCGCATGATCATACAGGTAGATTAGATGCCTTAAAACTAGCTGTACTTATTGCCGACAATGACGATATTGTTTACATAGCTGGAAAAGGATCTAGTGAATCTATCATTTTCAATGAAATTGAATATGAGTGGTCAGACTACGAAGCTTTAAAACTTGCTATAGATGCTTTGAAAAATTAACTTACCTTATCGATTCTATATTCAATTTTGCCTACAGGAAGCTCAACATGAACAATATCTCCCTTCTTGGCATTTAGAATTGCTTGCCCAATAGGTGAATCTTTAGAGATTTTACCCTCTCTTGGATCAGCAGCTTCAGTTTGTTCTGAACCAGTAAGTATTAGTGTTCTAGCTTTCTTATTCTTAAGATTTGTAACAACCACCTTGCTTCCAATTGTTACAATAGATGTAGTGCTAGAAGCTTTAACGATTTGAACGTTTTTAATTAAACTTTCAAGATCAGTAATTCTATTTTCATTCATATCTTTCTTCTCCATTGCAACGGTATAGGCATGGTTTTCTGAAAGATCTCCAAGTTCTCTCGCAGCTGATATTTCTTTAGCAATGTTTTCTCTTTCTATAGTCTTTCTATGCTCTAATTCCTTAAGTAGCTCATCATAAGCAGCTTGAGTCATTTGTATTACTTCTTCATCTTTTTGTACTTTTTTTCTTGCCACAGTTTTCTTTAATAATAAGTAACGAATCGTCAAATGATACCATGTACACGCATTTTGAGCAATAATCTCTATTCTCTAGTTATTATAAGTTTTTTAACTAGATCTTTATTTAGTATTTCTACCTTACCAAAATCTGAGCTTATTTCCTCACCATTTTCAAGCTTGACGCTCAAACCTCTTTCTGCCCTTATTACATGGTCCAATTCTGTTCTTGCACCATTAATATTACCTATTCCAAAGGATAGTGTAACTTCTGAACCATCAGTTGAGAAAAGAGATTCATCCATCCATTCAAGCTCAAAAGCCGATTCAGTTATAGCGTTACCAACAACGCATATTTCGTTGCCATTGATGTTAATTCTAGTTCTTTCATTTGGAATAAACTCATTATTAATTATAATTGAGCTAATCCTTATGGTATCGGGAAGACAAATTGATATTTCTTGAGAAGAGCCAATATTTGGAAATGAAATTCTCAACTTGTTCTTTATTTTCAAATCTTCAGCTATATCCGTTTCTAAAGAAAGGGTTGTATTTGGGTACTTATCGAGGAAAACTACTTTTGGATCTTCAGATAATATTCCTGGAATCAAATATGTACCTGAATCTAGGATGCTTATTTCTTTAGAATTATTAAATAAATCATTCAATAATGGATTTTTTGAGTAAATCCGCATATTTTCATTATCTAGATAGGTCGAAATTAGTTTTTCAAAATCATTATGATGATTTTTCGAGAATGTTAATCCATTATTAATTATTGATGCTGACAATTCAGAAATGATATTGTTTTTGGATTCAATACTTTCATTCCCAACCTGAGAGTCTCTAATTAATGCAAGTACCTCGCCATTAGTAAAATCAACTCCACCTACTAATACTTGTTGATTTGCTTCTCTCAGTTTAGAGACTAATTCCTGAAAAGCTTCTATATTTAGTGTAACTACAACATCAATATCTGATCCTATTAGATTTTCAAAGATAGATGATGACGCTTCGAAAAATTCCTCAGCATTTTCAATACTTCCTATATCAGAAGCGTTTAGATTTTCATTATTTTTATAATTGAATCTTCTAGCATTGATTGATCTTAACAAATCTTCATTTAAGGAATTTCTATCAATTTCTACACTGTCAATGCTCCTAACCTGAACTGAGGCAAGTCCACCCTCTTGAAATGTTAGTGCTGCAAGTGACGCTATACTTCCTCCGACTGGAGATGGCTTTGTATTATCAGTTATAAAAATTAAGTAAGTAATAGGTTCCTTATTTCCTAAAAGTTCTGGTAATAATAGGTATGATTTTGTTCTTAAATCTAATTCCTTTAAATCCGTTAAATATGAATTAACCTTTTGAAGCTGAGTTGAGATGAATTGTGGAAGTGGAGGAAGTGCATTTTCTTCGATTGAATTTATTGTTCTATTAACTTTTTCTAAACCCTTATCGTAATAAATAGATCTGTTATTAATTTCAGATAGTATATCTGAATATGATTTTCCTTCTGATGATAGTGATAAAAAGCCTTCATTACTTTTTCTTAAAGCAGTATTATTTTCAAGTTCTTCAAGGTATTCATTGTAAGGCATTAATGAATATGAGATATCAGCTATTCCTTCCGCATAATCTTCGTAGTATTCAAGAAAGGTATTTACTCTATCAATTTCATCTGAGTAAGATACGATATTCCCAGGAATCTTTAAAGTTGTTAATGATTCTCGAATATTTCGAATATTTTCTATTATTCTTTCACTCTCATAATTTAAATCTTCAAAATTACTGTTTTCTATTGCACTTGTAGAGTTTTGATAAGCTGGTGAAATTGTTATTATATTTCGGCCAATAAATAAAAGTGGTGACAAGAGAATAAAATAAGCAATTATAAAAATTACAAAAAATAGTAGAAATATTCCAAATTCAACTGGTGACATTTTTCTTAGGAAAGTAAACATTCCTGCCATTCCTTTAAAAAATTTCCAGAACCAGTCTTTTAACTTATCAGAAAAAGTCTTTTGTCTTTTAAATTTACTCTGCTTTATTTTTCCATATGCTTCTTTAATTCTTTCCTTTTTTATTGATTCCTCATGCTCCTGTTTTGAAGCTAGTCTTAGCTTAGTTCCAGAAGAAGTACCAGCTAAAGTTAAGAAATTCTTAAGTTTTCCTACTTCAGAATGTTCTTCAATTCTTCCAACATTTTTTTCTAAAAGATAAATCTTTGCTGAAGCTAAAGATTGAGTCACTGCTCTATCAAAAGAAATTCTTGGCATCCATCCAATTTTAGAAAGGTTTGGAGCAGGTTTGTATAATTTTATTGGAGGAGTCAAAACTTTATTTTCTACAAATTTTATTTCCCCTGCGTTATCTTCAAGTTCCTGAATCTTATAAGCTATTGAAAGATGTGTATATGTATTTTCATAGCAAACAGAATAAACTTGTCCGTTTGATTCTTTTGAAAACTGAGCTTTAATTAATGCATAAGCTGCATCTAAAGTATGAACAAACCATTCATTTTCAAGTCCATCGTTTCTTAGGAATAAATTATCTTTTTCTAGAGCGCTAACTAATAAATCTACAAAAGCCGACTTATGGTCAAAATCCATTCCGTCCCCAATAATTTCTCCAAGCCTTATAATTCTTGCATTTAGTCCTGCTTTTTGATGATATTCCATTACTAGTCCTTCTGAATATCTTTGCATCTCCATATTTGAATAAGTCTGAGTATAGTTTCTTGACATACTCATTCTGTATGCAGCATCATCACTTGCAAAAAGAACTTGATTAGCCTTAATAGAGGTAGTTAATAAGAATCTAGCCTCGAATTTTGCAGCTAAAGAAAGAGCAGCATCTAAATAGTTTGAGATTGTCAGAAACTCCTGAGTTGAAATCTCATCTTTAAAATCAATACTTTCGTGATTAAAATAGAAAACATAATCTAATCTCCTAATATCCTCTTCTAAATGTGGTATTGAAGTATAATCCAAAAGACTAAGCATTGCGTTATCATCAAAAGCCTGGAATCTAGAAACATTTTCATTTGTTATTGTATCTATTATTACAACATACCCACCTTGTTTAATTAGAGAATCAGCTATTTCTACGCCAAGTTTATTAGCTCCTCCAATAATTACTGAGGTTGGGTATTTGATTGTATTTTTTAGCTGGAATTTCTTTGGAATCATTATTCTACTGGTACTGGTTGAATCATTAATTGAACATCAACATTAATAATATAGTCAGATAAAACATCTCTATCTTCTTGTGACTCAGGTAATATTGTAAATTCAATTTCTTCATATCCCGTTTTATTAATCCTAATTACATGTTGTGAGCTAAGCTCTATGTTTCTAGTAAATTCATTCCCTTCAACTGCATATGGAACATTATCGAGATTTATTTGAAAGTCACTTAGATTCGTCCTTACTTTTAGATTGTAATCTTCATTATTCCGGTTTGTTGCTGTGATTACAGTTCCTTCAGAAAATTCTTCTTCAGGACCTATACCTAAGGAAATAACTGTATTAACTCCTTCAACAAAAGTAATTATATCTCTGTAAATCCAATAAGCATTTTCAATATCTGATCTTCTAGAAATAGTAATTGCCTTTTCTCCAGGTTCTATTCCATCAATAAATAAAGGCCCATCTTCAAATGAAGCAGTTCCTTCTTGAACAACATCATCAATTGAGACTTCTAAATCTCCAAGTAATGAATATACCTCTAAACCAGAAATTGGATCTGGCTTTTCAACGTTAAAAATACTTGATAAGTCAACTCTAAAATTTAACCACGGAGACCAAAGCCCCAAGAGGCCACAAATCAGAAGTAAAATAACAATTCTTAAAACAGTTTTCATTCAAAATGTTTAGCTAATATGTACATTCTACAATAAGAAGTTATAAGTTATAAGTAATATATTGAAAGTTTTTTTAGGCAAAAGATATTAAGAGTAAGAATTAGTTTGGAATTTGTGTATTTGTGATTTAGAATTTGAATAGTATTTCGATAATAATAATTATGAATCCAAATCCAGGTCGGGAACTTTATTCAGAATTTAACGGAGCAAAGTTCGCAAGAATTCCAGTTGAAACACATTTTATTGAAATCGGTGAAAATCTTACTGATGTTTTAGATAAATATGCAAAACCACTTTTAGAAGATGGCGATGTACTTTCTGTATCCTGCAAAATTGTAAGTATTACAACAAAGGGATTAACTGTTCATAAAGACACTGTCAAAATTACACCTCTTGCGAGATTTATTGTGAAATTTGTAAAAAAATGGCCAAATGATATCGGATATTCAAGTCCAAGAAAAATGCAAGTAGCGATTAACCGAGCAGGTTATCCAAGAATTATTGTAGCGATTATTGGCGGACTTTTTATGAAGCTTTTAGGAAAGCCAGGTTACTTCTATAGAATTGCTGGAAATCAAATTAATGCTATTGATGGTTTTACTGTTGGTTTTACTTCAAAACCTATTTTTGAAAATTATGCTTTTTTACCTCCAAGAGCTGCTGATGCAAAAAAAATGTGTAATGAATTGTCCGAAAGATATAAAGTACCTGTCGCCGTTATGGATGGTAATAATATTGAAAATAATATTATTGGACTTAGTGATTCGCTTGAAAAAATGTATTCTGAAAGTGAGTGGAAAAAAATTATGCAAGGAAACCCTCAAGGTCAGGAGGACGATGGGCAAAACACTCCAATTATTTTAGTCAGGGAAGTGTGATATGACCTCTAAATGTAGATAATTACCAGATAAGGACAAATGAATTTTATCAAAAA
>CAZWRA010000024.1:0-21795 GCA_964635995.1 uncultured Candidatus Saccharibacteria bacterium | reverse complement strand
AAAAATATATCTAAAAAATCTCTAAAAATTGTCTAGACAAATGGGTACAGTTTAAGCATTTAATGACTGAAAAACCAGATTGAGAAAGTTTCATTGAAAGAGCATCATTCAAAATATGGTCATCCTTGACAAGTAAAACTTTTTTCTTATTTATAGCCATATGAAATTATGAAGCATTTTAGTATCGATGTAAATTAGAACTTTATAACACTACTTTACCTTTAGCTGGATTAAACATAGAATATGAATAAAGTCTTAATGCAATGAATAAATACATATATCTTTTTAGACATACACAATCAACAGATAATAAGTTCGGGATTTTTAGTGGCGACAGGAGAGACATTGGTTTATCTGATGAAGGAAAGAGAGATGCTTATAAGCTGAAAGATTATTTTCGAAATATCCCAATTGAAATAGGAATTTCTTCCCCTTTGAAAAGAAGTATTGAAACTTTAGATGTTATTTTAGAAGGTAGAACAAATGTAGAGAGAATTATAGATGAGAGGATTAAGGAGAGAGATTACGGTATTCTAGAAGGAATGCAGAAGCGTAACATTGCAATGCCTTTTTTAGGATACTGGGCAAAGTTGGCATATAGATCGTATGTTACCCCTCCACCTGGTGGTGAGAATTTTAGGCAAGTTTGGATTAGAGTAACTCCATTTATTTATGATGTTATAGATCTTGTAAAAACAAGAGAACTTAATGTAGCCATATGTGCTCAAAATAATTCTATTAGGCCAATTAGGGCTCATTTTGAAAATAAAACACCTAAACAAATGTTAAAAGAAAATTCAGATCCTGGAAAGGTTTATAGATACGCAATACCATTATAGTTTTTAATTTAGACTTTATGTACATTTTAGGAGATATCGGTGGAACTAGAACAAGAATATCTTCTTCAGACGACTTAAAAACATTTACAGAACCTTTAATATTTGAAACACCTAAAGAATACAATCATGCTATTAATATGATTGAAGAAGTTACTAAGAAAGTAAAGCAGGATAGCCAAGTTCAAGCTGTTTGTTTTGGTGTTTCAGGAATATTGTCCAAAGAAAAAGATGCTTTAGAGAGGTCACCTCACCTGCCAAATTGGGAAAGAATGAAATTTAAAAAAGAACTTCAAAGAATTAATGAAACTGATAAAGTATTTTTAGAAAACGATACAGCTATTGTGGGATTGGGTGAAGCTACTTTTGGAGTAGGAAAGGATTATAAACTTATTGCTTATATAACTATTAGTACAGGAGTAGGTGGTGTAAGAATAGAAGATAAAAAAATTGATACAAAAATATATGGCTTTGAACCAGGGCACCAGATACTATCTGTAAATGGCGATTTATTTTCTCTTGAACAATTAATTTCAGGTTCTGGAATAAAGGCTCTAACAGGAAAAGAAGCTCGTGAAGTTGAAGATTCTGAATTTTGGGAAAAGGTAACAAGAAATACAGCAATAGGAATTCATAATACAATTCTTCATTGGTCTCCTGAAGCTGTGGTGTTAGGAGGAGGAGTAATTCAAAGTGGAAAACTTTCCGTTCATCAGATTCATGAAGTTGTACAAGAACTGCTAATTGTTTTTCCTGAGACACCAGATATTTTGAAGTCCGAGTTAGGAGACTTTGGCGGATTATATGGTGCTATGGAATATTTAAAGCAAATGCTTTAATTAGAATTTAGTTTAAATCTAGTTTAATTTCGTTTAGTATTTGATTAGGCCTAGTTTATTGTTACTGATTAGTTGTGGCAAAGTCTTTCGTTTTCGGAAATGGCTCAATAGCTATTGGGCTAGATAATTATGGACAAGTATATGATCTATACTTTCCTTACGTTGGTTTAGAAAATCATACCGGAGGTCCGTATGTTCATAAGATTGGTGTATGGGCAAATGATAAATTACACTGGATTGATAATGGTGAATGGAGTGTCTTATTTAAGTTTCATGAAGAAACAAAAATAAAATCTGTCATTTATCTTAAGAACACTTCGATCGGCATTACTTTAGAATTTCACGATGAAGTTTATAACGAGTTGAATCTGTTTATGCGAGAGATTATTATACATAATGAATGGAATGAGGATAGACAAATAAAAATCTTCTTCAATCAACAATTTGAAATATATGAATCACATAGGGGCGATACTGCCTACTATGATCCTGAGAGTAATGTAGTTATACACTATAAAGGTAGGAGAATTTTCTTAGTTAACGCATTTAAAAGAGAAGAAAAGACCTCTTTTGAAGAATATGGAGTAGGTCTTTTTGGAATTGAAGGAAAAGTGGGGACATATAAGGATGCTGAAGATGGAAAGTTAGAAAAGAATCCAATAGAACATGGGTTAACTGATTCTGTTATTGGACTTACAGTTGATCTTTCAAAACAATCCTCATCAATTGTAGATTACTGGTTAGCAATAGGAAAAAATCTGGATGAAGTTTATTCTTTAAATGACTATGCACAAAGAAAAGGCTTAGATTACTTAATTACAACAACTACGAATTATTGGAAAGCTTGGTCCGAAAAAATTGAATATGATTTTAAAGATCTTACAGATCAAGAGATTGCTTTATTTAAAAATTCTCTAAAAGTTTTAAAAGTACATACAGATTCTAATGGGGCAATTATCGCTTCAAGCGATACAGATTTGTTGAAATATGGTCGAGATGCTTATAGCTATGTTTGGCCTAGAGATGCTGCATTTACTTCAATGGCTTATGCAAGAACTGGTTATGACGATACAAATAAAACTATTTTTACCTTCTTCAATGACACAATAAATAGGCAAGGCTACTTTATGCATAAATACAGGTCTGATAAGTCTATTGGAAGTTCCTGGCATCCATGGATTTATCAAGGAAAAAAGGAGTTACCTATACAATTAGATGAGACTGCTCTGGTTGTATGTGCAGTTTGGGAGGATTTCAAATATTCTAAAGACGTTGAATTTATTGAAAGGATTTATAACTCACTTGTTAGAAAAGCAATAGAATTCATAATTTCTAGAATAGATACGGACACGGGTTTAATAAGACCAAGTTATGATCTTTGGGAAGAGCATTACGGTACTTTTACGTTTACAAGTTCAACAGTATATGGGGCATTAAATGATGCTTCAGAAATGGCTGAAATTTTCGGAAAGTTTGATAAAGCTGAAGAATATAGACTTTTAGCAAAATTAGTAAAGCATGGAATTCTTAATTATTTATATAACGAAGATAAGAAAATTTTTAATAAAAGAATTTTGTTAAAAGAATATGGAGTAACAGGAGAAGATTTAATCGATACTACTGTTGACGTTTCTTCTCTTTATGGATTGTACAAATTTAATGTACTTGACGTAGACGATGAAAAAGTCAAAAATATGCTTGAGTATATTCTGAATAATCTATGTTGTAAAACTTCAATTGGAGGTATTCCTCGTTATGAGAATGATAACTATTTCAAAGTAACGGATACAGTAAAAGGAAATCCTTGGGTTATTACAACAATGTGGATTGCTCAAATTGAAATTGCTCGTGCAAAAAATCTCGAAGAGCTTAAAAAATGTAAAGTTCATATTGATTGGGCAAATCAACATGCAACAAGCAGTGGAATGCTCTCAGAGCAATTTAATCCTGTGGATGGAACCTGTCTTTCTGCAGGTCCTCTTACATGGAGTCATTCTGAATATATTATTACAGTTCTTGATTACATAAAGAAGTTCGAGGAACTTTCTAGAGTCGAGAATATAGATAAAAATTGGTAAATATGAAAGTATTAATGTTTGGTTGGGAATTCCCACCACACAACAGCGGAGGTTTAGGAGTAGCATGTCAGGGTATCGCATACGCTCTTCTAATGAGAGGAGCCAAAATAACTTTCGTTTTACCTAGAGCAACAAATGTAGATGATGAC
The DNA here is from genome assembly GCA_964635995.1 of uncultured Candidatus Saccharibacteria bacterium. Classification (GTDB taxonomy): domain Bacteria; phylum Patescibacteriota; class Dojkabacteria; order J137; family J137; genus JAGQLF01. Next base: position 17,893 of record CAZWRA010000024.1, on the reverse strand, counting down.
AAATTAAATTTTGTATTCGCAGATAAAATTGGAGGGCTTACGATTACTGAAGTAGAAAGCAAAATTCACTCACCTTATAAACCTTATATTATAAATTCTTCTTTAATTAATGAAATTGGGAGAATTGATGTATTAAATAAGTACTATTATGATTTACTTACAGAGGTCTTGCTTTATGCAAGAAATGCAAGAAGCATCGCAATGCAAAATGATTTTGATGTAATTCATGCTCATGACTGGCTTTCATTTAAGGCAGGTATTGTAGCTAAAGAAATTAGTGGAAAACCTTTGATAGCTCATATACATGCAACTGAATATGATAGGAGTGGCGAAAATCCAAATCCAATAATTCGAGCAATTGAACTTGAAGGATTTCTAAAAGCAGATAGAATTATTGCAGTTTCAAACTTTACAAAAAATGTTGTTATTGAAAGGTATGGAATTGATCCTTCTAAGATTTTTGTCGCTCATAACGGAGTAGATATAAGTGATATTAATGATGACGAGGTGTCTAAAGCAAATATTCTTAGAGCAAGTAAAGAAGCAGGCTATAGTATTGTACTATTTCTAGGAAGACTTACTTACCAAAAGAATCCTGATATTCTGTTAAAAGCAGCAAAAGATATTCTTAAATATAATCCAAAAACACTATTTGTTTATGGAGGTTCAGGAGATATGGAACAGCAACTTATGCATATGGCTGCAGAAATGGGAATTTCAGATAAAGTTATTTTTGCCGGATTTGTAAGAGGTGATGATAAACATAAATTATTTAGAATTGCTGATGTATTTATTATGCCTTCAATATCTGAACCATTTGGAATTGTACCTTTAGAATCATTAGCTAATCATACACCTGTAATTATTTCTAAGCAGTCTGGTATTTCTGAAGTTTTAAGGAATTCATTAAAAGTTGATTTTTGGGATGTGGATGAGATAGTTAATAAAGTTGTTTCAGTACTTAAATATTCGGCATTAAAAAATGACTTAGCTACATTAGGAAATGGAGAAATTTCAAGAATAACCTGGGATAAAACTGCAGAGCAAATTTTTAATGTATATAATCAGATATTAAAGTAACTTTATGAGCTCAATCTGTTTTTATTTTCATGTTCATCAGCCTTACAGAATAAGGAGATATACTGTTAGAGATATTGGGAATCTTCATAATTATTTTGAAGAGGATCCAAATGATCATAAACATAATCGTGCAATATTTAGAAAAGTAGCAGATAAATGCTACCTACCAACAAATAAGCTTTTATTAAAACTATTAAAACAGCATCCAGAATTTAAAATTAGCTTTTCTATTACTGGGGTATTTTTAGATCAAGCTGAAGAATACGATGTTGAAGTAATACAATCATTTAAAGATCTTATTGATACTGGCAGAGTAGAGCTTATTAGTGAAACATACTTTCACTCACTTGCATTTTTATATTCCAAAAGAGAGTTTAAAAGACAGATCGAGATGCATCTTGAGAAATTGGAAAAACTATTTAATTACTCTCCACAAGTATTCAGAAACACTGAGTTAATTTATAACGATGAACTTGGAAGGTATATAGAATCGTTAGGATATAGAGGAATACTAGCTGAAGGTGCTGATCACATTTTAGGTTGGCGAAGTCCTAATTTCGTATACTCACTTCCAAATGGAAGTCATTTGAAGCTTCTTTTGAAAAACTACAAATTGTCAGACGATATAGCATTTAGATTTTCTGATAAAGGCTGGAAGGAGCATCCATTATCAGCTGAAAAATTTGCAAACTGGGTGTCTTCGACAAATGGAAGCGGGCAAGTTGTTAATCTTTTTATGGACTATGAAACTTTTGGTGAACATCAATGGGAAGATACAGGTATATTTAGTTTTATGGAACATTTACCTGTTGAATTAATGAAACATCCAGATAATGATTTTGTTACTCCAAGTGAGGCAATTGCAAAATATGATTCATTTGCAGAATTAAGTTTCCCAAATTATGTATCTTGGGCAGATATTGAAAGAGATTTATCTGCTTGGAGATCTAATTCTATGCAGTATGATTCATTAGATAAGATACATGCGATGGAGGAAGATGTATTAGCTACAGAAGATCCAGAATTAATAAAAGATTGGAGAAAACTTCTTTCATCTGATCATTTTTACTATATGTGTACTAAGTGGTTTAACGATGGGGATGTTCATAAATATTTTAGTCCCTATGAATCTCCATATGAAGCCTTTATAAATTTCATGAATGTACTTCAGGATTTAAGGTTAAGGATTGAAAAAGCTTTGAACAAAAAAATTAACTTATTAGAGCCTACTCTTAATTTTGCCTTTAAAAGTGTAGATTAAATATGAAATCTGAATATTATATTGCACCCATTTCTATTTTTGCGTCTATATTAATATATATAGTATTAATAAGTGTCGTGCCTCGTAACGACATTAATCAATCTGTTTTATCACTTAATTCTGTAAGTCAAAATATGTGTGATGCTGACTATAATGGAGACGGCAATGTTAATTTAGAAGATTTTAGAATTTTCTCAGATAATTATAAAAAAAATGATATTTCTTGTTCTATGGATCTTAGCAATGAAGATTGTTACTTAGATATAAGAGATTTTGTAAATTTTGCAAAAATATATTCCTCTTCATCAATTAATTGTTCAGAGAATTCTGAAAATTCTAATCAGAATGATATTAATGCTGATTATACAGAACCATATTCCGAGAACACAGTTACGGGAACTGAGTTTTCAGAAATTAAACTTGGGAATCCATGGGTTTATCCTTTCTCTCCACTAAATCAATACTACGTTTCTTCTAGTGGAATTGGTGGTGGAGCCTTAAATACAACAGGTTCTCCAAGCATTATAAACATGACTTTTGATGATATAAATTATTCAAGTGGGAAAATTGTTAGTCCAGGACAAAATAATCAAGCATTAGAATTTGATGGAGATGGAGATCATATTAATTTAAGCTCTCCTGTTGGAAGTTGGAGTCAAGGATTCACATTTGAAAGTTGGATAAAATTAACAGATATAAGCGATAGGAGATCTATAATCAATAACTTAGGAAGTGCAAGTTCAGGTGGACATGGAATGTCCTTTAGAGTAGATACTGATGGTAAATTATCCTTTTATGTTTCAGAAAATGCCTTAAATGGGTGTCAAGACAGAGCCATAAGTTTAAAAGGTAATACAATAGTTTCAGATGGTCAATGGCATCACGTTGCATTAGTAGTTGATAGGTCTACAAATCAGGCAATTATTTATTTAGATGGTAATCAGGATTCTACATCTATGAGTTTAGATGGGGTTGTTTCATCTGGATGTGGAATTAATGATTTAAAATACATTGGTATTGACCCATATCAACTTAACGATCCGTTTTTAGGATCAATGGATGAATTGAATTTGTTTAATTATGCATTCAGCCTTGATCAGATTGAACAAGCTTATAATAATTGATTAGGAAGATATTTATCTAATGTAAGCGGATTGCTTTTAGGATTTCATTTTGATGAGGGGAATCCAGGAGCATTCGATAATCCATTCTCTTTAGAAGCCGCTATTCAACTTTCAAGTCCAGGCGATGTCTATTGGTTAAAAGAAGGGACTTATGAAGGTGAATTTGATTTTACAAGAGATGGTACCGAACTAAATCCAATCATATTTAGAGCAGTTCCTGAAAAAAAGTTGAAATAAAAGGAGAAATAAATGTTGATGCAGAGCATGTATGGATTTGGGGACTTTCTATTACAGATCAATTAGATCAGAAAAAAATGCTGGCTTAGCTTCTAATGCTTTAGGAACAAAATTTATTAATAATAATATTCATGATATACGATCAAATGTTGGGGTTAGTTTTTGGAATAATGGAGAGGATAAAGTTTTTTATGGAAATACGATATATAGAATTGGCTATGATCCTTATTGTAGGGATGCTGATAATGGAAATGCTTTCTATGAACCTCCTTGTGTAGATGGCGATAGAGAGATTAATCCTCATTCTATTTACACACAAAATAATTACAGTACAAATGGATATATGTACCATGTAAAAAATATTTTTCTAGACCCAGGAAATACAGGAAGTTGTAATTCATGCTTTATTTTTCATGGATACACAGAAAGTGGTTTCGTGAGTGGTTTTTATTTGTTTGGAAATGTTTTTTCTGAAGGAAGATTCTTGATAGGTGGCTACAATGAACCACATAAATTTAATGTTCTTGATAATAATTTTTTTGAAGATACTATAGTTCAATTTGGCTACAGAAGACCAAATCAGGTTAATTTTATAAATAATAAACTATTTAAATCTGTTTTATCTTCAGGATATCTATGGGGAGCTTTAGAAAATACCTATGTAAAAGATATTCCAAATAATTATTCAAACAATACTTTTTATGAGCCTCCAACAGATAAAGATACTATTTTTATACAAACTTCATCTTACTATGATGCAGGTTCGGGACAATGAAGACAGGATGGGATTGCTCCTATAGATCCTAATGATACTTTTAATAATAACTTATTCACTTATTTTAGAGGTGCTTTAAAAGCTGGAGGAAATACATACTCAAATCTCGATTTAACAGGATGGAGAAATGCTACAGCAAATGAAGGAAAAGAATTCGATACAAATTCACAGATTATTTCTGTTCCAACAACAAATAACTATGAAATAATAGAAAATGAATATGAAAATAATAGAGCACATTTAATTGTATGGAATTGGGAAGGAAGCTCAAGTATTAATGTAAATTTATCAAGTGTTATTAGTTCAAATGTTGTTATAAGGGTTCCAAGAAATTTCTGGGGTACTCCTATTGCAACATCATTAACACCAAATGTAAATATACCAACTAATCATTCTGAGAAATTTCAGACATTCATAATTGTTGACTATTAATCCATTTAGATTTGACATAAAGGTAATATACCAATAGTATTAGGTAGTTAACATTAGCTAATGGATCTTCAAGTTGATAAAAATAAAATTTTAGAAAACCTTCTTTCAATTTCTAAAGATGAGCAAAAAGCTACAATAGTTCTCAATACGGATATAAATAGAGATGAGAAAGAGCAGCTAAGAATTAATCTAAAGAACTTTGTCGATGAGGCTAAAGAGAAATTAGGGAAAAATAAAAATTTTGAAATTATTGAAAAAACTTACTTAAAAGAAATCTCATCACTTGAAGAACTAGATGGGTGTCTTGTATTTCATGTTTCTGAAAATACTTTGGTTCAATATAGCTTGCCTTATTCTGAAAAAAATAATATTTACATTGGAAATTCGTTTTATCTTGTACCGTTGATTTCATACGTTACAAATGTAGATACAGAGTATTATGTGTTAAGTATAAGTGACAATAATAATAGATTATTAAAATGTACAAAATCTACTTTCGAGAAAGTAGAACCAATTGTTGAGTATTGGCCAAAAAGTTTAGGAGAGCTACAAAGATTTAAGGATAGAGCTAAACAGTCCCAATATCATAGTAATAAAGGAGGAAGTGATTCATCTCACCATGGACATAATAAAGCTCAAGATCTTGAACAGGATGATATGTATCATTATTTTAGAATGCTTGATGATGCGATAGGTGAACAATTAGATAGAATTATTCCTGTATTTATCGCAGCAACAGAAGTAAATGCGGCAATGTATAAAGAACAGACAAAACATACAAAGCCATATGAACAGATTTTAAAAGGAGATTTTGATGATAATAGCGATGAGGAGCTTTGTAAGGATTCGCTTGTTTTATTAAAAGAGTTAGAAGATAAGAGACTTACTGAACTTGTTCAAACTATTCCTGAAGAAAAGGGCGGTTCAAAATTGCTTACAAATGATTTAGATGAAATTATAAAAGCGTCTTTTGAAGCCAGAATAGACAATGTAATATTAAAAATGAACGATTTTATTTATGGGAAATATTCTGTTGAAGATGGAGTTAATCTAACTGTTGAATCAAAAAGTATCGATACAAATTTAACTAATACAATTGCTATTAATACTTTTATTAATAATGGAAAAGTAATGCTATATTCTTCAGATTCTGAAGAAGCTACAGATAAAGTTTTAGCATTGCTTAGGTATTAACTATTTCTAACTTTCTCGTTAATCTCATATAAAGCAACTATAAATAATGATTCAGTCCATCCAAGAGGGGTATTCTCATTAAATCTTGTTGAGTTTGAGAAGTAGAGTTCAGGTAATCCCTCATCAGTATCCACATGTATTAATCTGTCTAAAAACATTTTTGCCTTTTCTAAATTTCCCATCTGCTTATAAATTATTGCAAGCCAAGCTAATCCAAAAGTCCATTCAGCTTCTTCGCTATAACCATCAGGATTACTATTATAGTATTTATCTCCTTTATATCTAATAACGCCTCGTTCTTTTAGAAGATGATATTCAAGATTTTCTAAAATCTGATCTCTTTGTTCTTTATTTACAACATTATAGGGATAGATAAGTGTTAATAAAGCTAAATCAGTAAATTTAGTATCTGATTCTCTAGGAAGTAATCTTTTAAGTGCTTCTTCACCTTTAATTATCATATCGTCAGGAACCTCAATTTCGGGAAGTTTATCAATTGCTTTTAGACCCGCAACGCAAGCCCCGACAGAAGAAGCATGAACTTCTTCATACTCTTCCCAAACACCATTGTCTGGATCTTGCCAATACTCGATTGATTGTAAATAATACACAAGTTTCTGGACTATTCTGACTCTATCCTCATTTTCTAAAACTCTTCCGTGTTTGTTAGATTCTAGCTCTCCTATTCTAAATAGTATTGCTCCTATTGCATCGTTTTGCTTATTCCCCCAAGACTCCCAATATTCATCAAAAGTATCTGGATTAAATCTTGCATGAATATATTGAAATGATTCAGTTGGTTTATTAGCTATTGCCCAATCTATTTTCTCTTCGTGTTTTAGAAATATTTCTAAAATTGCATCATAAGTTTTTTCGACAGTATCCCAATCTCCTAATACTTCAAAAGCAATGCACTCATAAAAGTTATCTCGAAGCCATGACTTATTGTATCCAGTTCCGACATCTTTTTTAGAAGCTGCAAAAAGTCCTGAGGTATATTGTAAGCTCTTTAAAATTTCTAAATGTTGATTTAGAAGAGTTTCGTAAGATAATTTCGCCACAATATGTGTTTTAACTATTTTTAGATTACTTATCGGACGAAAATAATTCAAGTCTATGTCATGGTGAGGCTCTGAGCTTGCCCTGAGTTTATCGAAGGAAACCATGATCATGATTATTTATCCTGCATGGTTGTCACCCTCTGCTTAACCGATCGTAACCCAAGCCTACCGGCAGAGGCAGGCTGAACTTGCTTGTCTGCCTTTGAGATGGGTTCAGGGTCTATTTTATTTTATTATTCGTACTTTTTATAACTAAAAAGTACCAAAAAGTTTTTGAGGGAAAACAATGCCCATCACTCACTTAATCTCACTTTTCAGGCTTATGCGGTTCTGTTTTCCCCCAAACCCACACATGTCTTAAATCTTGATTTTGCTAGTTATTAAAAAAATAATTTTTTCAGTCAATTGATATAATTAGTAATACATGAAAACAGTAGAAAAAATAAAAGAGGAACTTAAGAAATACATTAATAAAGAAAAAGCGGAATTTTTTCCTCATTTTTTTTTAAAACGGGTAAAGGAGGATATGGAGAAAATGATAAATTTATTGGAGTAACCGTTCCTAATCAAAGAATTGTTTCTAAAAAATTCTATAAAGAAGCAGATCTTAAAGACATTAAAAAGCTTTTAGAAAGTGAAATTCATGAATATAGACTAACTGCTTTGTTTCTATTAGTACTAAAGTACGAAAAAAATAAAGATCAAAAATATCGATCTGAAATTAAAGATTTTTACTTAGATAATACTGAAAATGTTAATAACTGGGATTTAGTAGATTCAAGTGCACATAAAATTTTAGGAGATTACCTTCTTAATTATGAAGATAATTTTGACTTATTGAAGAAATTAGCTAAAAGTAAAGATCTATGGGAACAAAGAATTTCAATTATCGCTACATATCAATATATAAAGGCTTATGAATTCAAACCAACTTTAGAAATATCTGAAATGCTTTTAAACCACCCGCATGATCTTATTCATAAAGCTGTTGGTTGGATGCTTAGAGAAATGGGTAAGAGAGATGAAAAAGTTTTAGTTCAATTCCTAAAAAAGCATTATAAAGAAATGCCAAGAACAATGCTTAGGTATGCAATTGAGAAGTTTGATGAAGTAGCTAGAAATAAATATTTAACTAATCAAATTTGAAAATGAAAAACGCAATACTAATCCATGGAATAACAGATGAGGAAGAATATTTTAGTGATAAATATCCCTCACTTTCTAATTCTCATTGGCTTCCTTGGTTACAAAAGCAGCTTTTAATTAAGGGGATTCAAACTCAAACTCCTGAAATGCCAAACGGTATTCAACCAATTTATGAAGAATGGAAAAACCTATTCGAACGATTCGAAATTAATGAGGAAACTATTCTTGTAGGACATAGTTGCGGAGGAGGTTTTTTGGTAAGGTGGTTATCAGAGAATAAAATTAAAGTAGGTAAGGTTGCATTAGTGGCACCTTGGTTAGATCCTGAGAATGAGTTAGATAATAAATTCTTTGATTTTCAGATAGATAAAAACTTAGTAGATAAAGTTAAATCTATTAGAATATTTATCTCTAATGACTCTAAAGATGTACTAGATTCTGTAAGCATGATAAAAAATAGTATTGATTTAGAGATTGAACAAATTGATAGCATGGGACATTTCACCTTATCTTCTATGGGAAAAGAAGAATTTCCAGAATTAGTTAATTTCCTTATCTAAAAAAAGACAGCCTTTCGACTGTCTTTAAAATTTATTGAATATAGAGTTTATTCCTCAACATCCTCCTCAGAACTTTCAACTTCCTTATTAGACTCTTCTGTATCAACTTTTTCTTCCTCTTTGTCTTCTGTTACTTCCTCTGACTCAGTTTCATCCTCAGTCTCAACATTTTCTTCTGATTCTGGCATGTCTTCCTTAGGAACTTCTCCGTCACTCTCAATATCTATTTTCCAACCAGTCAATCTAGAAGCTAATCTAGCATTTTGACCTTCTTTACCGATAGCTAATGAATGTTGATCTCCAGGAACTGTAATAACAGCTTCTTGCCCTTTTTCGTTCACAATCTTTACATCAATAGCTTCAGCTGGTCTAATTGCATTCATTAAGAATGTTGAAATATCATCATCCCAAAGGATAATGTCTACTTTCTCTTCATAATTTCCAAGCTTAAGTTCGTTCATTATTGCGTTAATTCGAACTCCTTTTTGTCCAACACATGAACCGATTGGATCAATTCCGTCAGAGTTAGATTTAACAGCAACTTTTGATCTTGAACCAGCATCTCTTGCGATAGCAACAATCTCAACTGTACCTGAATCAATTTCTGGAACTTCTAGTCTAAATAGTTCTCTTAAGAAATCAGGATCTGATCTAGAAATCAATATATACTTTCCTCTTGTATCCTCTTCAATTGATTTTAATAAAACTTTTACTCTTGAACCTAATTGATAGAATTCTGTTGGAACTCTTTCATCTTTAGGCATAACAGCTCTAGCTCTATTAATTTCACACATAACTTCGCCTTCTCTAGTGATCTTTTGAATTGTAACTGATTCAATTCCTCCGATCTTATCTTTAATTTCTTCAATAGCAGCTTCCTTCTCAGATTCTCGGAGTTTTTGAAGAATTATTTGTCTTGCAGTTTGTGCAGCAATTCTTCCAAAATCTCCTTCAGGAGTAATGTCTACAAGAATAATGTCATCAACTTCAGCTGTATTATCTATCTCCTTAGCGTCTTCAAGAGAAATTTCTAATTTATCATCAACTACCTTCTTAACCACAGTCTTCTTAACGTAAACAGCGATATGTCCTTTCTCTGGATCCATATCAACTTCAAGAGGATCACCTTCAGAGAAGTCATATTCTCTTTTAAATCCTGCTTTTAGAGCTTCTTTTATAGCGTTTAATATCTCATCTGCATCAATTTTTCGTTCAGCAGCAATTTGTCTAATTGCTGACATTATGTCAGTTGGATCAGCCATACTTTTATTTTTAAAAACTACAACTTTTGTTATATACTACCATTTTAAAAAGAAAAAAAGGTCACTTTATACCCTGAGTGTAGTATCATTTAGTACGATTATATCATAAGATAAACAATAATGAACAGTACAAGGCCTTTAATGAATCCGGCTCCAAAAGACATTGAGAGAGTTGAGACAAATGAAGATTTTAACTATAGAAATAGAGTTCCTAGAGAACAGCTTAAATTTAATGTTGATAATACTCAATCTAAGTTCCAACAATTGGTTAGTACTACAAAACAGAGATTAAAGCATAGGCTAGATGTTATCGAAGTTGCTCAGTTTTGGAAGAATCCAAGTGTTCCTTTTATGATCGTGTCGTTTATTACGAATATACTTATTTTATTGTTTGGAGGAATAGTTGTTTTTGATAAACTTCCACCAGAAATTCAGTTATTCTATAATCCTGTTGAAGAAACCTGGCAGCCTGAAAATAAAGCTATACATGTGATTGTTGTTCCATTTTTACTATTAACAATGTTTCTTATTCAATATAGATTTATTCGTATGATATTTAGAAATGACAGAAGATTAGGGATTACAATTTCATGGATTATGACTTTAATGAATGTGTTTTTACTTGTAGCTATTTCACAAATTCTTAGCTTTTATAACTAGATATTGAATGGATAATATTTTTAACGATCCAGTAGTAATTAAAAATTTAACGAACATTTTTTTCGCTGGATTTATTTCATTTATAATTTCATTTCTAGCTACTCCATGGGTTGGAAAACTTGCTTACTCTATTGGGGCAATAGATTTGGCGCCAGCTTTAAGATCAAAAACAGATAGATCATTACCTTCAAGGATTAACGAAGGAACAAAGCCTAGGCTAGGTGGATTGGCAATGTTTATTGGAATTTTTATTACATTATTAATTGCAACTCCTGTTTTTGAAATTAGACCTGAATATTTTGTAAGTTCAGTTGGGATTATTTTAGGTGTTGCTCTAATAGCCTTTATTGGTTTTTTAGATGACAGATATGAAGTGCCTGGTGTTTATCAACTTCTAGGTCATATTGCAGCTGCGGTAGTTTTAGTATATTTTGGAATTTCAATTCCAGATAGTATAAATTTTCTTGGTGCGACAATAGATCTAAATACTTATACGAAGTTAATTGAAATAGGTTCATTAGATTATCTTTTTGTATTTCCAAATCATATTATTACGATCATATGGGTCGTTATGGTTATTAATTTTATTAATTGGGTCGGAGGAGTAGATGGATTAAATATCTCTTTGAGCTCAATAATTGCGTTTACTATGTTTTTATTTGCATTAAGTGCTTCAAATATTCCATTAGCAATTCTTATTTCAATTCATATCGGAGCTAATATGGGGCTTTTCCCATATAATTACTATCCTTCTCACATTATTCCAGGGTCAATAGGAGACTATTTAAATGGTTACTTTTTAGCTGTTTTTGCGCTTCTTGGAGATACAAGATGGACAATAACTGGAATTATTCTAGCTATTCCAGTTTTAGATGCCTTGCTAGTGATTTGGACTAGAATGAAACAACATCCAGAAGTTCTGAGAAATCCACTTAAAATCCTTTCGATTAGCGATACAAACCATCTTCATCATAGGCTTATGGCTGCAGGTTACTCAAGAAAAACAGTTATGCTTATTGAAATTGCATTAGTGTCCATAGTTTGCGCAATTGCTGCAGCTTTTGGAATAAATGCAGAGCCTGAAGATACGAGCAATCAATTAATAATCGCCTTTGCTGTTTCAATGGCGTTCATTTTAGGAACATTTACAACAGTATTTGTTCTTAAAGAGCGATCAAGTAAGAACATTCAGATTGTTCGAATACCCACAGAAGCTAAACAAGAAGCTGTTGTTAAGGTCATTATCGATGAAGAAGAATCAAAAGAAGAGGATGATTATGAGAGATTTGCATATTAGGTTTGCTATAATTAACTATGAACAATAAAAACAGAACAATGATGATGTCACCTAATTCTAATTAGGGGATGTTCTGTTTCTAAAAACAAATAGACCCCGAGTAATCGGGGTTTTTAATGTTAAAATTTTAAATATTAATAATGATATATGGAAAATGAAAAGTTTTATCTGACAACAACATTACCGTATGTGAATGCTGATCCGCATATTGGTCATACTCTTGAATTTATTCAAGCTGATGTAGTTGCTAGGTTTCAAAGAACAAGAAGAGGTTCTGAGAATGTTTGGTTTAATTTAGGAGCCGATGAGCATGGATTAAAGATGTTTCAAAAAGCAAAAGAAAATAATGTAAGCCCTCAAGAATACGTAGATAAGTATTCTAACAAATGGAAAGAATTTTGTGAACTTTTTTTAATAAGTTACGACACATTTTATAGAACTTCAGATCCATCACACCATGAGATGGCTAAAGAATGGTGGAAGAAGAGTTTAGAGAATGGTGATATTTATAAAAAAGAATATACTGGTCTTTATTGTGTCGGATGTGAAGAATTTAAAACTGAAAAGGAACTTGTTGATGGCAATTGTCCTGATCATGGTGTTCCTCCAATTTTAGTTTCAGAGGAGAACTACTTTTTTAAATTGTCTAAATATAAAGAAGATTTATTAAAATGGCTTGATGGAGATGTCTTACTGCCAGTTCATAAAAAAACAGAATTAAAAAATTGGATAAGTAATATGGAAGATATTTCTATTTCACGAGTAAAAGAAAAATTACCTTGGGGAATTGAAGTTCCAGATGATCCTAAACAGGTTATGTACGTATGGTTCGATGCTTTAACAGATTATATTAATGTTTTAAATAAACCAGAAGCATTTATAAAAGACAAAAATGAATTTAATAAAGAGACAGGAATTGAGAAATGGTGGCCAGGTATTCAATTTTTCGGACCTGATAATTTAAGATTCCAAGGAGGGGTTTGGCAAGGAATGCTTGCATCTTTTCAAGTGCCTCATACTAGAAAACTTTTAAATCACGGAATGGTTCTAGCTAGTGACGGAACAAAAATGTCAAAGTCTAAAGGAAATGGCGTTTCTCCTTTTGAACAGGAAGAAAAGTATGGTGTTGAGGCTGTTAGGTTTTATTTAATAGCTGGAGTAAGTACATTTTCTGATTCACCATATAAAGAAGAAGAATTAGTAAATCTTTATAATGCACATCTTGCAAATAATTATGGGAATTTATTAAACAGAGTTTTACATTTAGTAAATAAATATGAAGTTAATGGAAGCGCAATAAGTAGTGATTTTAAGAATGAAGTTGATACTAGATCATTAAATATTGAAAAAGAGTTTGAAAATTTTAATCTACAAACTGCAGTATTGGAAATTATTGAACTCGCATCATTTGGGAATGAATATATTTCTAAAGAACAGCCCTGGGATAAAAGCGTAAGCATTGAAAAAAGAGAAGAAGTTCTTTCAAACCTACTTTATCTTTTAGAAAAAGTAAGTTCGCTTTATGCACCTGTAATTCCAGTATGTTCCACTAGAGCACTAGAAATGATTAAATCGAGAAAACCTGAAGTATTATTTGAAAGATTATAAATTTAATGGCTCAGGACTAACTTTCTTTACGGTTGGTTTTCCTGAGTCATAAATTTCTATAGAGTCAATTTCTAATGATCCTTTAGCTACTTCAATGTAAAGTGTTTGTACTTCGTTTTTTAGTTCTATATCAGTAAGAGGAATTATTTGTTCCCCAAAAGGTCCATAAACAATCTTACTATCATTATTAATTTTAAAAATGGCGGAAAGATCTTCTGAGCCAGCCCCATTAATTTTTTACAGAATAAGTAGATTTTATTCCTGGAAGAAACTCTAGTTTTATAAATTCTGCTCTTTCAAAAGTTATATAATTTGTTTCGTATTTTTCATCCCTATATAAATCAACTCCGTATTTGCTTAAAATATTACCTTTATTAATTGTTGTAGTTTCATTAAACTCTGTATTATAAATTTCTTGTTCAATTTCAATTTTTAAAATTCCTTCAAGAATTTTGTTTTTGTGATTTTTAAATGTTCCTAATACTCTATTTTCTTCTGCGTTTATAGGCTCAACTTCTTTTTCATTTGAAAGCACTAAGAAAGCTAAAACAGTTAGAACAACAAGGGCAATTAAGATAATAATATCTAGAGGATACTTTCTTCTTTTCATATAAATACAATACAGAATTGATTTGATCTCCGCAAGAATAGAATTAATTATTCTGGTGCACTTTAAAAGAGTATACTTTTAAATGTATACTTAAAGTAAAACTTTTTAATAAAAAATAGTGGTACAGTTTAAAAACGTAACAAAAGTATATCCGAATGGATTAGCTGCTGTTAAGGATGTAGATTTCTTCATTGATGAAGGGGAATTTGTATTTTTAATAGGTCCTTCTGGAAGCGGTAAGACTACACTTATTGAGTTACTAATTAGAGATCAGAAACCTTCAGATGGAAGAATCTACTTAAATGATTATGACATTACTCACATTTCTAGAAGTGGAATTTATCAACTTCGAAGACAAATAGGTGTAATTTTTCAGGATTACAAATTAATCGAAGATAAAACAGCTTATGAAAATGTTTCATTCGCTATGGAAGCTGCGGGAAAGAAAAAGAAAGAAATAAAAGAAACTGTTCCATATGTTTTAGATGTTGTAGGACTTTCAGATAGAATGAAAGCTTTTCCAGTTCAACTTTCAGGAGGAGAGCAACAAAGAGTTGCTATCGCTAGAGCTATAGCAAATAATCCAAAGCTTTTAATAGCTGATGAACCTACAGGTAATTTAGATCCTGCAAGCGCTTGGGATATTGTTCAAGTACTAACTAAAATTAATAATTGGGGAACCACAGTAATTATGTCTACTCATGGTACAGATATTGTTAATACATTAAACAAGCGAGTTATTCAGATGGAAAAAGGGGTAATAGTTCGTGATGATAATGAAGGACAGTATGAGTTTAGTAGTGAAAAAGAAGAAAGTGAGATTAAAGAAATCATGCAAGAAGCTGAATCAACAAAAAGTGCAAAAGCTAAAAATACATTTAAAGTAAATCTTTCAAATAAACCTAAAACTGAACAAGAACAGCAAGTTCAACAGAAAGGAGGATTTTTTACGAAATTATTTGGAAAAAAGAAAAATGAAATCCAACAACCGATTAGTATTGTAGATGAATTAGAAAGTGAAACAGAGCCTATAGAAGCTGAAAAAGTAGTTGTAGAAAGTGAAGATGTTGAAAAAGAAGTTGGTGAAACAGAAATAAAAGATTCTGAAGTACAAATCGAAGAAATAAAAGATGAGAAACCAACTGATGAAGAATTAGATACTAAAAAAGAAGAGAATGCAAAACCTGAAGAAATAAAAGAAACAGAAGAAAAGGTAAATACTGGGCTAGCAAAATCAAGAAAAAAGATTAAAGACTCAACTAAGAAAAAACCAGGAAAGTTAGAAAAGGATTTAGATAAGAAGTTAAAAGAATATTCGGATATGAGCGTTGACTATTTAAATTTGCCTTCTAGTATTATTAATGATCTAAAAAAAGATGGATATAATACTATTGGAAAGATCATTCAAGATGGGCCAGAGAAGCTTACTGAAAAAATAGATATTGATTCAGAAGAAGTTATAATGATTGCTAAAGCTTTAGAAAAAATTGTTAAAACTTAAAAAACATGTTTGGAAGAATTTTAATAAATACAAGAAAACACATAATAAGAAGTGGTTGGGTAGGTTGGGCATCTATCTTTGTTATGACATTGGCTTTCCTTGTAGCAAGTATTTTTGGAGGTTTAGCATTAATTGCAAACCTTTATATAAATTATATTGAAGGTAAAAGTAATATGCTTGTTTTCTTTGATGTTGGAATGGATCAAGAAATTATCGATAGATTAAGAACAAAATGGCAGGAGGAAGATAAAATAAGCGAAATTATATATATGTCTGAAGAAGAGGCTTTTGAATTTTATTCTGCTTATACTTCACGTGTTGTTCCAGAACAATATCAAGTTTTAACAAGGTTCGATGAAAAAAAATTACCATCAAGTTTAGAGATTAAAATTACATCGCTTAATGATTTAGAAGAAGTACAGTCTGTTCTACAAGCTGATATAAATCAAGAAGTTCAGAAATTAATAATCTTGGATATTCAAGAGGATGAGCTTACTGAAGAGGCTGGCAGTGAAAGTGATCAGGAAGTTATTGATGGGGAGGTAACAGATGAAGGGTCTTTGAATGAAGAAACTACTGAAGAGGAAATTGAATCTGAAAGATCCCTTGGAGAGACAGGGGTAAGGTATAAATACTCCGATGAGTCTAATGAACCTCCAATTACTTTAATAGTAGATAATGAAAATCTTGAGATTCTTAAAGATGTATTCTTTAAAGTAAGAATAGCTGGAATAGGTGCACTATCTCTTCTATTTGTTTTTGTAAGTATTTTTATATTCATGACTGTTGAATTCAGACTTTATAACCAAAAAGATGAGATTGGAGTTATGCAACTTGTTGGTGGAAGTCTGTTCTTTATTAGAGGCCCGTACATACTGGAAGGAGGTTTCTATGGATTTATGGGAGCGCTCTTATCCTCTGGTGTAATAGGCGGTATATTAGCTACAATCTTTATATTTAATGAAGATTCTACATTAACAAGATATCTATATGACAATTTTGGGCAATTACCTTGGCCTCAAATTGAAACAATTCATTGGATTGCGATTGTAGGGGCTCTTGGATTGGTTGGATTCCTACTAGGTGCAGTAAGTAGCTACTTTTCAATTAGACGTTATATTCGATAATTATTTATTTTTTAGTTTTTATATAATGAAAGGATTTTATGAATGGTTTATAGGATTTATAGTTTTTTACTTCATAGCTTATATATTCGGTGGAGTTTTACAATTTACAGCACCAATGAATAACTTTGATGGTGTGTTTGTAGCTGCATTTATTTTCGGACTAGTAGTCGCATTTCTACCGTCTATCTTAGGTTTTTTCAAGATTAAAGAGAATAATGGAGCCCTTCTTTTAGGTGGTTTAGTAGTTAATTTTATCTACTATTTCCTTGGATATTACGTTCTAAATCTGTTTAGCCTTGCTGATTCGGGAAAAGTTGGCTTTTTTCATTCAGCTTTAACAATAACAATTGGAGATAAAGTACTAGGATTAATTTTGATTAGTTTGGTCTCATCAGCTATAATTGTTGCACTACAAGCGTTAAGTAAGAAAAAATAATGGGAATAGAACAAATATTAAAATTCGCAGTTGCCGCAGTAGCTTTAGGCATTATCATTTTTGTACTGCTACAAACAAGAAGCGGTGGTTTAGGTACAGTTTTTGGAGGATCATCTGGAAGTGATCTTTATAAGTCTAAAAGAGGATTTGAAGCATTTTTATACAACGGTACAATAATGCTTGGATTCCTATTTGCTATCCTATCATTAGGAATAGCAATTGTTAGCGCCTAAATCTACTTTTCAATAGTTTTTTTCTGATACAATTATTGTAATGAAGATTGTAGGTCTGCCATTTAAATCAGCAATAAAAATAATTCAATATATTGAAGCAATCCTAATAAAGGTAAGGAATGCTTTTTGGTATTATCCTGAATACTTTTCGCCAGATAGGCCTTTTAACTCTAAGTTGATTAAACTTTATGTTTCTTCAGTTCCTTACTCACACTTTACTCTAGCTTCTTTAGTGTTTCTATTTTTCACCGTTCCTTTACTAACAACAGGTTTACCCCATGTTTTAGGC
>CAZWRA010000023.1:0-22494 GCA_964635995.1 uncultured Candidatus Saccharibacteria bacterium | reverse complement strand
TTCACCATCAAATTCTCCAACTCTATTGCTTCCTCGAGTCTTTTAGGATATCCATCTATTATTATGTTACTTGAAGTATTTGTAGTTAACTCTGACAGTTCTTTTTCAAGTATATTTGTTACAAAACCCTTTGGGAAAGGTAAATGCCTAGTGTTTATTTCTTTTACAAGCTCTTGATATTCCTTATAGTTTCCTTTTCCAGATTCAATTTCTCGACTTATATCTCCCCAAGAAACATAAGTATATTTGAGCTCATTTTTCAATTTTTGAGCTTGAGCAGTTTTACCAGATCCTGGTGGACCGAAAAATATATATAGTTTACTCATAGTTATTTTATTAATATTTATTTAACTTTTACTTCGTTTAAGAACTCATGAACAACACCCTCAGCATCAATTCGATCCGTGTCATATTCAACAAGATCAGACATAGATCCAAGCACCTCTCGCATTAAAGGAAGAGCAGACCAGTACATATCCAGCCTTACTCGATAATGATCCATATTCTCAGGTCTTTGACCTTCGGCTAACATCCTCTCTTCAATCCTTCTTAGGCTAGTCTCATAAGAACTAAACAAATTAACAGTCCAATCAACTTTAATTTCATTTTCTTGTAATATTTTTGCCAGCATCTCTACCTCTGATAATTTCCTTGGTATTCCATCTAATATAAACCCACGGGATTTTGCAGATATCAGGTCAGGCAATACTAGTGAAGCAACAAAATCATCTGGCCAAGCCTGTCCAGTTAAATACAGCTGTTCTATTCTCTCGGCTATCTCTCCTCCTTCAGCAATTCGCCTCCTTGTTATTTCACCAGTGGATATATACAGAACATTACTACTAAGATCACTTAAACTTCTGACAAAAGTTGACTTATCTGAACCAGGTGGTCCAATTAGAATTATATTCATTCTAGAAACGGTATCTGCTAGTTCTATTTTCTCTTCATTTGTAAGTAGTATCTCTGACTTCATAAAGTTATGTAACGTTACGTAATTATATCTGTTTTTATATAAATCAAGCTAATTTTACTTACCCATAAAAGATGAGGGCTATTTATTATCAACAAATCTATCATCAAGTAAATCAAAATGTGTTAAAATTATGTATAGTTACATAAGTAATATGAAGATTTTTTTACAGGTTCACAAAGAGGTAGAAGTGAATATGGAGATTCATATTTGAGACTTGAAGAGATCTTAAAGTCGAACACAATAGAGTATATTTCACCACAATCTCATAAATATGAGTATTTGCTGGAGCCAAAAGCAACTAAAGGAATTACCCAAGAAGAAATACACTACCTTTTTGTAAGCAGAGGGATTGAACTGGCCGACGCAGCTATAATTGAGGCAAGCATGGATACTTTTAGATTAGGTCATGAGGCTACACTCTCACTTATTCACAATAAGCCGGTGCTTTGCCTATCTCAGCATAGAGATTATTCTAAAGCAATAAAGCACCCCTTGTTTTACAGTGGTCAGTATGTAACCCTAGAAGAGCTTGAAGTTATTGTGCTTAACTTTATAAATGAAGTGAAAAGTAAACTACTATCTATAAGGTTTAATGGCATGATGAGCCCTAAACAGAAAGCATTTATTGAATGGCTTGGAAAAGAAGAGGGTAAGAGTATTTCAGAGGTGATTCGAGACTTGATAGATACTAAAATAATTGATTCCGAAAAATTTGATAAAGATTTTAACTGGCTTTCACAAAAATATCTCAAATCTAAGAAGAGTTAATGCGTTCAATATCTTAGTTTGAAAACCCTAATCCTGCTCTAGCAGAAAAGAAATCCCCTTCGTTTGAGACCCATGGTAATTAAGCCTGATTTGTTATATTATATACCAAGGATTACTAGTAATCTATTAAATTAGCATTAAGCAAAAAAATGGAGACGATTGGACATAAGATCAAAAAATTAATTAAAGTGAAAGACATGACGCAGGAAGAGTTGGCTCGTAAAGCAGATATCCCATACGCAACTCTATTGAAGATATTGAACGGAACTGTTGAGAATCCAACAGTTAAGACAATGCAAAAGTTAGCAATGGCACTTGAAGTGTCAGTAGATGAGTTATTAACTAAATTAACAAATGAATAAATCACAACTATCCGAAACAGACATTCGCACAAAGTTTATTACACCAGCTATTCAAGAGGCTGGTTGGAATATTCAAAAGCAGGTACGAGAGGAAGTTCACTTCACTGACGGTAGAATCATTGTAAAAGGCGAAACTGTAAAGCGTGCGAAAGGCAAAAAGGCTGACTATATTCTTTACTATAAATCTAATCTTCCAATAGCAATTGTTGAGGCCAAGGATAATAACCACAGTATGGGAGATGGCATGCAACAAGCTCTAGAGTATGCAGAAATTTTAGATATTCCATTTGTTTACTCTAGTAATGGTGATGGATTTATAGAACATGATAGGGCAACGACAGAAGGCACAATAGAGCGAGAGCTATCATTACAACAATTTCCAACACCAGAAGAGCTTTATCAACGTTATAAAATTTGGAAAGGGCTAACTACCGAAGAAGAAGCTGTTGTTACTCAAGACTACTACTACTCACCAACAAGTAAAACCCCAAGATACTATCAAGAGATTGCCATTAATAGAACAGTCGAAGCAGCTGCAAAGGGTCGAGACAGACTTTTGCTCGTAATGGCAACTGGTACAGGCAAAACCTACACAGCATTTCAAATCATGTGGAGGCTATGGCAATCTAAGAAAAAGAAACGAATTCTTTTTTTGCAGATAGAAATATTTTGGTTGAGGATCCAATGCGTAGGGACTTTTCTCCGTTTGGGGGAAAGATGACCAAGATTAACAGAAGTAAATTCAATATTCAGAAGTTTTCAGCCTACGAAATTTTTATTGGCTTATACCAAAGCATTACTGGCACAGAAGAAGAGCAAAAAATTTATAAAAAATTTCCCCGAGATTTTTTTTGATTTAATCGTAATTGATGAAGCTCATAGAGGTAGTGCTGCAGATGATTCTGCATGGCGTGAAATCTTGGAATACTTCAATGCGGCAACTCAGGTAGGTATGACTGCCACCCCAAAACAGGAGACTGGTGCTGACAATATCGAATACTTTGGAGATCCCATCTATACGTACTCTTTGAAACAAGGAATTGAAGACGGATTTTTAGCACCATATAGAGTAATCCGAGTGACACTTGATACCGATGCAGAAGGTTTTAGAACATACTCTGGTCAAGTTGATAAATAAGGCAACGAAATTCCAGACGAAGAATACAACATTAAAGATTTCGACCGTAGAATTGTGATTGATGAGCGTACCGAAACAGTTGCCAAGAAAGTCACTGAATTTCTAAAAAATACTGATCGATTCTCCAAAACAATTATCTTTTGCGTGGATATTGCTCACGCTGAACGCATGCGACAAGCATTAATGAATGAAAATGCTGATCTAGCAGCAGAGAATAGAAAATACGTTATGCGAATAACTGGTGATAATGAAGAAGGTAAGAATGAACTAGACAACTTCATCGATCCAGAGCAAAAATACCCAGTGTTAGTAACCACCTCAAAACTTCTTACTACAGGTGTTGATGCCAAAACCTGCAAGCTGATTGTATTAGATACCAATATCAATTCGATGACAGAGTTCAAGCAGATTATTGGTCGTGGGACTAGACTTGATCCGGACTTTGATAAATACTTCTTCACTATTATGGATTTCAGACAAGCGACTAAATTATTTGCTGATCCAGCATTCGATGGACCTGCAATTAGTAATTCTGAGAAAACTGAAGATGACGAAATAACCGTTCCAACTGACGATGAATATCAAGTCACACAAGAAGAAGCACTGCTTCTAAAAGACTCAGCTGATGTTGAATACACAGTCTCTGATCAGGACGTTTCAATTGATGACGCTCCTGAAAAACCTAAGAAATACTATGTTAATGGAGTTAATGTCGAGGTCTTAAATGAGACAGTGCAGTATTACGACGAAAATGGAAAGCTAACCACAGAATCACTAAAGAGTTATACAAAGAAAATCTTTATTAGTAGATATAAAACACTGAATCAATTTCTAAACGATTGGAATGAGGCTGAGAAGAAATCAGCAATTCTCGAAGAGTTAGAAGAACAAGGTATTTTCTTTGAAGAGCTCAAAAAAGAAGTGGACAAGGAACTTGACCCATTCGACATGATCTTACATATTGCCTTTGATAAACCAGCTCTAACTAGACGCGAACGAGCCAACAATGTGGTTAAGCGAAACTACTTTCAGAAATACGGTGAAGAGGCAAGAAAAGTCTTACAAGCACTGTTGGATAAATACTCAGATGAGGGAATTAAAGCACTGGAAGATATGGAAGTACTCAAAGTACAACCGATTAATCAATTTGGCTCTCCAATCGAGATTATTAGTTTCTTTGGCGGTAAACAACAGTATGTAGAAGCGGTACAAGAAATGGAGCAATTAATTTATATAGAATCTTATAGATAAATATGGCACTCTCAAATCTAGTCAAAACAATTCAAAACATAATGCGAAAAGATACTGGAGTTGATGGGGATGCACAGCGTATCTCTCAGCTTACATGGATGATTTTCCTCAAAATTTATGATGACAAAGAGCGAGAGTATGAACTCCTAGATGCGAAGTACAAATCCCCAATCCCAGAAAGTTTGAGATGGAGAAACTGGGCGATAGAAGATACAGGAATTACTGGTGATGAGTTAGTCAATTTTATTAACGAAAAGCTATTCCCCGGTCTAAAGAATATGAGCTGGCAAAAGGGGGATGATCCAAGAGCATTCATCGTGAAAGAAATCTTCCAAGACAGCTACAACTACATGAAGTCTGGAACATTGATGAGACAGGTTATCAATGTGATTGATAATGAAATTGATTTCAATAATAGTAAACACACCCATATTTTTAACGATATTTACGAGAAGATTTTAAAAGACTTACAAAGTGCGGGTAATGCTGGCGAATACTACACGCCTAGAGCTGTTACAAAGTTCATTGTAGAAATGGTAGATCCGAAGTTAGGAGATAAAATTTTAGATCCAGCTTGTGGTACTGGAGGATTCTTAATCGATTCACTTGAATACATCAGAGCGAATCAGGTGCAAACTCAAGAAGATGAGAAGTTACTGCAAAATTCAATCTATGCCACTGAGAAGAAGCCACTGCCACATATGCTGGTAATGACCAACTTGATTTTGCATGGGATAGAAGCACCGATAAATGTGCAGAGAGGCAATTCACTTGCAGTATCACTAAGGGACATTACACAAAAAGATAGAGTTGACGTAGTGGTTACCAATCCACCATTCGGAGGTATTGAACAGGAAATGATTAAAAAGGGCTTCCAAACTCAGTATTTGCACCTTATGCAACTGTTGCAACTAATCTACTTTTCTTCACCAAGGGCGAACCAACAAAAGAGGTTTGGTATTACGAGCATACATTGCCAGAAGGACAGAAATCATATTCCAAAACAAAGCCTATTCAGTTTGAAGAATTTGAACCTATTAAGAAATGGTGGAATAACAGACAAGAAAGTGAAGTGGCTTGGAAAGTATCTATTGAGGATTTGAAGAAAACTGACTTTAATCTGGATATTAAGAACCCGAATAAAAAGGAAGAGGTTATCGAATTTACATCGGCTGAATTGATTAAGAAACTGGAAGACTCATTTACTGAGAGTCAGAAATTACTTGAGGAGATTAAGAAAGAATTATGAGCGAAAAGGAAAGAGTAATAACAGGTAAATGGAGAATAGGAACACGCTTTATAACCGGTGTTTTAGATATCACAACAACTCAGCCTTCTATTACCTTTCATTACTACGGACATAGTAATAGAAAACTTTTTCCTCAAGAGATTACTAAGGTGACAACAAAAGACAGCAATCAGGACCAAGTCACATTAATAAATCTAAGATCTGCAGGAGATTCAATACGGACAAATAGTAATTACAGAGAATATACCTATGTAATTGAAAAAGTTCTTATTGGGCAGATAACATCAAATAAAAAGAAAGTTTTTAAAAGTACAAGTTTCCATTTGGAAGAACTTGATAAGGATTTCTTCATGCCTTTAAAAAGTGATCATAAGGTTCTAGAAAACAAGAATCTTCAGATAAATTTAGAACTTATCTCAAACAAAGTAGAGATGAAGGGCAAATTATATGATTTAGTAATTCATTATGGAACTAGAGATCTTCATTTCAACAGTGGCTCCCAAACTTTTGGGCAATATGCATATATTGAACTAATCTTTCATAAACCCCAAAGGATTAAGACAATAACTAATTCAATTCAAGATATATCGGAATTACTAATCTTTTTAACTAGTAAGTACAGAACACCTAGAGATGTACATGTTCACGTTGAAAATCAGCAATTCCCCATAAAATTAATTGAGTACAAAAGAAGGAATGAGGAGAAACCAAAAATAACAGTATTCCCTATTTTTACCCTTACCAAAGAAGAAGATTTACTGAAAAAAATAGGCGAAAACTGGATGAAGGTATATAAGAATAATTCGCTTAATTTTAGGTTGTTTTCAAGTGATCTAGCCCAAAGAGCCCAATACCTAGACAATTCATATTTCAATATTATGGCTTTAATTGATAACTCACTTACTGAGAGATATGGAAAGAGATTCAATCAAAGTGGTTATGCTCACCTGCCTTATAAATATGTGATCGATAGACTATCGAGAAAGAAGAGACCTTCAGAAGCAAGCTTTAAAGATAAATTGCTCAGTTATATTCATAGTACAAACTACGAGTTGCATGGGAAATTCAGTAGCTTCACCTCAAGCATGAAAATACAACACGGGGCTAATTATGATGAGTCTTTATCAGACATACTTATAAAATTACGAAATGATATTGCACATGGTAAAGCAAGACGCAATCAAGACCATATGTTTGAAGCATATCTAATTTCTAAATTTATTGCACTGAGGATTCTCCTTGAGGCACTTAATCTATCAGCAGATGAATGCAATAAAATAATTAATGATATATCGGTAAATTATTATGCAAATTTGTAACAATTATGACTTATAAAGAAAATGAAATCTTGCAAATAAAAATCAAGGAACTGTTCAATATAGAAAAAGGAACGCTTCAAAGCTCTAAATGTATCGAAGGGCAATATAATTTCATTACTGCTAGTTCCGAGTGGAAAACACATAATGAATATACGCATGATACGGAGGCAATAATAATTGCAGTAGCCGCGTCAGGTTCATTAGGCAGAACTCACTATGTTAACGGTAAATTTATCTCAAGTGATCTGTGCTTTATCCTCACTCCTAAATCCGAGGAATATCGATTAGATCTGTATTCCTATTATTTTATTTTCAATTCAATAGGAGGCGATTTAGTTAAATCCACCGCAACCGGAACATCAAAATTAGCAATAAATAAAAGCAACTTTGGTGAATATAAAATCCCATATCTTGATATATCTAAACAAAAAGAATTCAAACACAAACTTTTTAATATCACAGAGCGAAAAGAGCAACTAGTTGCTATAAATGAAAAGCAAGCAGAAATTATTCAATCCCTCCGCCAGCAAATCCTTCAAGACGCAATCACAGGGAAGCTTTCTGAAAAATGGCGGAAAGAAAACCCAAATATAGAATCTGCTGAGGTACTTCTTGAAAAGATCAAAGCTGAAAAAGAAAGATTGATCAACGAAGGTAAGATCAGCAAACAAAAAGTACTATCCAAAGTTTTGAAAGACGAAATTCAGGTTAAACTACCCGATAATTGGATGGCCTGTAGGTTTGGCGATTATGCATTATTGGAAAGAGGGGAATTCTCCATAAGGCCAAGAAATGACCCTACATGTTTTGGAGGAGAATACCCTTTTATACAAATCGGAAGCCTAGATTCATCTGGAAAAGTAGTTATAAATTACGAGCAAACTTTAAACGAAAAGGACTTGGCCTGCTCAAAAATGTTTGAGAAAGGAACATTAATGATTGCCATTGTTGGTGGGACAATTGGGAACTTAGGAATTTTAGGTAAAGACATGCGTTTTCCAGATAGTATTGTTGGTATTAGACCAAGGCAAGAGTCAAATCAGGATTACATCCTGCTTCTCTTGCGCTATTACCAACCAATAATTAGAAAATTGGCATATCAAATGGCTGGGCAGCCCAATATAAAATTACCAACTCTAAATAATCTTGTTTGTTACTTACCCCCACTCGCAGAGCAAAAATTTATAGTCAATCATGTGGAATTCCTATTTAAAAAACTCGACCGTGTTGAAGAACTTGAAAACCAGAGTGCGGAGACTCTTGATTTGATAAGCAAAGTAATACTTAAAGATATGTTTTCTGAATGATAAAGCGGATCAATTACATAAAAAACACTCGTAGCTTTTTAGACTTCTCAGCCTCCGATAAGGAATTAACCAGAAAGACAGTAATTTATGCACCTAATGGTACAGGCAAAACAACATTGAGCCGTTTACTCGATCAGATTGCACAAAAGGAATCAATAAAAAATCTGATATCCCAAGAAGCAGAAGATGAAAGCAAACAAGATTTTGAGATAGTGGTTGAGGCGGATATCGTAAATAAAAATAACTACTTAACTCAAGATCTAAATTTCTTAGTTTTTAATACAGATTATATAGATTTAGTTGTTAGGAAAGATGATTTCTCAAAAAATGATGTAACTGGTGAGGTCACTATTCCTATAGGAGAGGAAAGTAACGAGATTATTGCGTTGAAAAATCAGATTAAAGAGCATGAACTGAAAAGAGAATCAAAATGTGCGGAATTAACAAAAAACTTTGAGCAGCTTAAAGAGCAGAAAATTCAAGATAAGATCTACTCTAAGCAAGATATATCAATATGGGAAGAGTGTAAGGCGGTTAAACTAGTTCAACCTTCCTTTACAGTTACCATACCAACTAAACTTCAAGGATTTGATACATGCGAGCAGGATTTCCAAGATTTAGCAAACCTAACAGAAGAAAGTAAAATCAATAACCCCAATATTGGCAAAGTGAGCTATTCACAAGAGACAATAAAGGAAATAGTCGCCGAGTTATCTACAGTTAAAAGTTTTCCAGCGTTTGATGAGTCTACCAAAATTAATATACAGAATATAACTAAAGATTGGATAAATGATCACCAACTGCATAAAGGCGTTGAGCAGAGTTTGTCTGCTAATAAATGCATTCTCTGCCAACAAAATCTGGATGAACAATCGAGTCAGTTATTCTCCAAATATGCTGAATATTTTAAAAACTAAGAATCCACCTTTAAACAAAAGCTAGATACATATCATCGGACAATCACTGAGCTGAAAACTACGATCGATAAAAAGAATAATAATCTTAAGAATGATGTGAATCAAGTGGCAAGGACTCTTGGCATTACAGAAACTTGACTAGAATTTAGCACGGAGGTAATTGCTTCACTATTAAATAAAGTTGAAGAATCAATTCAGCAAAAAATCTCCAATCAAACAGCAGTTTTAACACCTTTGGTAGAAACCGAAGATGGAAAAAGTAATGAACTAATGAGTCAACTTGAAAACTTAAACTTAGCATTAGAAAAAAACAAAGACTTAATAGAAACCATCAACACTAAAATAGATAAAACGAGTAATAGAAAAACTGAGTTAAGAAAACTGATAGGTCAAAAACTACTGTATGATCTATACCTTGAGAAGAAGTCTATAGTGGACTCACTAATTGAATTAAATCGACAGCTATCTGAGACAAAGCTAAAACTTGCAGCGGAAGAATCGAAACTCCCTAAAAACTCAGCTGTAGATAATGTAGTGCAATTGTGCAATATATTCTTGCATGACTATTTATATCTGAAGAAGTATCACTTATCTCATAAGGACGGGATAATTCAGTTGAATTTGGATAAATCGGATATTTCGCAAAATGGACAAAAAATTAGCGAAGGCGAGAAAACGATGATAGCACTGTGTTATTTCTTAGCCTCCAGCATAAAGCAACTAAATAGACTGACATATTTTGACAATGGGGTTTTCATAATTGATGATCCTGTAAATAGTACTGGATACTCATATTTCTTCGGTATCTGTAATTTAATCAAACATTTCCATGAAACTATCCGCAAGAATGTTTGGAATGAGAATACAGATGATGGCAAAGCTAATATTCAAAAGATCATTCTGACACATAACTCTCAGTTCTTTAATGTTATGAGTGGAAATATATTCAAAGATAAGGCGGAGTATTTTATGCTCGAAACTGACTCATTATCTATAATCGGAAAAAATCAACTCAAATCAGAATTTGATAACGCACTAATTAACATCAAGAAAGCTGTAACTGTAGATCCTAACCTTTCTATAGGTAATGATCTTAGACGTTTCTTTGAGACAGTAAGACACTTTTACGGTATAAGAGATTTTAATGCCCTAGCACTAAAACAGATCTTTCCTGATTTCGAAGAGCATCAGCACGCAATTTTCTATACTGTAATCAATTATTATAGCCATGGTAATCCAGAGGCCCACACCGACCCTTTACCTACTAATTTCACCCAGTTTAAGGAAGACTTTGTCGAGCTAATAAGCAAATCTCAATTTAAGGATAAGTGGCAGGGCATAACAATTTAGTTAGTTTTAATAATGAGTTACGAAATTAATAGAGCCAAAATAATTGAAAGAATAATAACCATTTATAAGATGGGTAATGGAAATGCCCTTTTACATATGTTTATCGACACGCCTTCACTTGTAGATATCGACCGTGCTGATATACTTGGGATTTTGACGCAATTTCAAAAAGACAGTAAGTTACTAATTAAAGATAGGTATTTTGGAAATCAGCTAAATATTAACGGACCATGGAATTTAATTAAAGAACCAAGGCATTATATTGAGATTGAGAAAATAGACATGCCCTATTTCGAGGAAGAGTTTTTGAAGGTTAGGCACTACATCGAAGAAGCCTCACCAAGTAGAGGTCAAAAAGAATTTTACGTTCTATACACATCAGATCTAAGAATACTATTAAACGGTAAGATTGAAATATCCAAACCTGATTTCGATAGTGAAAACGATCGAGTATTCAAATATCTCTATGATCATGCAGATGATGAAATACCTTTAGCAGAATTAAAGGTCAAAGCACGTATGGGCAAGTCTATTGATAAAGTTCTAGAAAACCTAGGTTTTGTAAAAGGTATTCGTAGTTCTTTTTTTGATATCAATAAAACCACAATCAAGTTCAAAAAAAGAGTTATCTTGTAACACCTTTTACCCCCTTCTACTCCCACTAAAACGACCCAAAGAAAGAAATACTTTAACTTGTAATTAACATTAGTTATTAATTACAAACCATGAGTGAAAAACTCCAAACCGTCTATGTAGACATAGACAAACTTACCAAAGCCGACTACAACCCCAGAAAATGGGATGAGAAGGCATTATCAGACCTTAAGGCTAGTATACAACGTTTTGGGCTAGTAGATCCAATTATTCTCAACGGTGCCGAAAACCGTATGAATGTAGTAATTGGCGGACATATGCGACTTGAAGCTGCAAAAGCTTTAGGGATAAATCAGGTACCTGCAGTGTATATCAACCTTCCAGACATCGAAAAGGAAAAAGAGCTGAACCTAAGGCTCAATAAAAACCAAGGTGAGTTTGATTTTGCCCTACTTGCCGACTTTGCTGAAGAATTCCTATCTGACATTGGCTTCAATTCCGAAGAATTAGATTTAATCTTTGATCTATAAGTAGACAGTCCAGAGATCTTTGACCTCAAGAAAGAACTTGAAAAACTAGATATCAATAAAGTAGAGATTCAAAAAGGTGATATCTGGCAATTAGGTAATAACAGACTAATGTGTGGAGACTCCACCATCGAAGAAAACACACTAAAGTTAATGGATGGGCATAAAGCAGATATGTGCTTCACCGATCCACCCTACATCCTAGACTATCTTAAAGGTAAAAAGAAGAATGGTAAACCAGTTGAAGGATTTGGAGCAAAACGTAACCGTAAGTATTTGGAAACAGATGTTTTACCAGATAATTTCACAGAACTTTGGATGGGCAACCTTGCCAAGATAGCCAGTGATAACTTTCACATAATTGTTTACGAGAACTGGAAGAACTTGCGCATCATTTGGAATGAGATGGAAAAGTACTGGAAAGTAAAGAATATGATTGTGTGGCATTTACCTAATCGTAATCAGGGATTTGCAGCTAAATACAAATTCTTTTCCAAGCATGATATCGCAATGGTTGGCTCAAGCGAGGATAAAACTGAATTTAACCTAACGCCAGAAGATGAATTACTTCAGAACGAATATGAGATAGCATTATATGCTATAGCTGGCAAACCACACTGGGAAGGCTACGAGAAAGGCAAGAAAATCCAGCCTACTGACTTTATTGAGTACAAAGCAGCTGACGAGAAAAGTTCCGGTCAGGGAATTATCTTTGGTACCAAGCCAATAGAAATTCTGATTCCATACATCAAAGTACTAACCAAGCGAGATGATTTAATTATTGAGCCATTTGGTGGTAGCGGATCAACACTTATCGCCTCACAGAAAATGAATAGGAGGTGTTTCATCATGGAGAAATCTCCAGTCTATGCTGAGGTGATTAAAAAACGTTGGGAAAAGCTTACTGGTAAAAAAGGGGTGAAAATATCATGAAAACAAATCAAAAAGATGAGCTAATCAAACAGCTTAAGAAAACACCAATCGTAGAAGTCGCCTGCAAGAAGATCGGGGTAGGGAGAGCCACCTACTACCGCTGGAAAAAGGATGATCCCAAATTCGCCGAAGAAGCGGAATTTGCATTAAACGAAGGTTCTCAGCTAGTTAATGACATGGCTGAAAGTCAGTTAATCAATGCCATCAAGGAAGGCAATATGACAGGCATCATTTTCTGGCTCAAAAACCATCATAAACAATACTCACCAAAGCTTGAGGTAACTACCAAGAATGGTGATGTACCATTAACAGACGAACAAAAGGAGCTAATCCGCAGGTCTTTGGCTATGGCGTTTAGTAATAATTCAGAGTTAGAAGAACACCATGAAACAGGATGACCTTGTAGATCAGACAGTAATAGATCAAATACTAGCCGATCAGCCAGCTAGAAGAGTAATAATAAAACAGAGTCATCTGCTATTTTTTCATCTCTACTTTTACGAATACACTGAATATGAAACTGCTGAATTTCATCACATGTTATTTGATATTACTGAAGATGACAAGCTTAAAATTGCAATAGTTGTAGCATTCAGGGGCTCAGGTAAATCTACAATACTAACGCAGTCATATCCAATATGGGCAATCTTGGGTAGACAACAGAAGAAATGCGTGGTTATCCTTTCTAAAACAAGAGATAGAGTAAAAGATCATTTCTCGAATATCAGGCAAATTTTAGAAACAAATGACTTACTCAAACAAGATTTAGGACCATTTCAGGAAGAGTCTGATGAATGGGGAGCATATTCGATAATAATTCCTAGATTTAATGCAAAAATTATAGCTGTGTCTAGTGAGCAAAATATCAGAGGAATTCGATACGGTGCTCATAGACCCGATTTAGTCATTTGTGACGATATTGAAGACGTTAGCTCTGTAAAAACTAAAGAAGGACGTGATGCAAACTTTCATTGGCTCACAAGTGAAATAATGCAAATCGGCGATAAAAAAACCAAATATATTGTTGTTGGCAATCTACTTCACAGTGACTCGATAATTATGAGATTGAAAGATCGTCTAACAGAGTTCCCACCTGAAACGACTACTTACATAGAGATTCCTATCATATATGAAAATGGAGAATATGCATGGAAGGGAAAATATCAAACTGAAGCAGATATAAAAATTCAATACTTGATGGCTGGTGATGAGAAAACTTGGCAAAGAGAATATATGCTTAAAATTATTGTAGATGAAGACCAGATCATTTTGCCAGAATGGATCAAATATTATGATGAATTACCTCAGGATACATCCGATTACTCACAAACAATTGTAGCTGTAGATTTGGCGGTCAAAACAGGACAGAATAATGACTATACTGCAATGATAACAGCCCACATCTTTGGTAACCTCGAAAGCATGAAAATCTACATAGAACCCAACCCGATAAACAGACGAATGGATGTCCCTACGACAATGGAGATGATAAAAGATATTTCTAGGTTAATTTATTACAATCGACGGCCAGAAGTATATATCGAGGATGTGGCTTTTCAGTACGCAATGATTCAACACTTAGAGAAGCAGGATGTCGGTGTAAATGGATTTAAAGTACATGGTCAAGACAAAGGAACTAGATTAAATGCCACTTCTCATTTAGTTCGAACTGGTCAAGTACTATTCCCTAGGAAGGGTGCAGAAGATCTAATTCAACAACTAGTATATTTTGGGACTGAGAAATACGATGATCTTGCAGACGCATTTTCAATGATTATTGCAGTAGCTGTAAAGAAAGATAGATTTCCAGTTAAGTTATATCACGCCAGTATTTTAGCCTAGACTTAAGAGAAGACTTGCGGTGCCTTCCTTCTTAATGAAGGAAAATGCTGACATACCAATAAAATACTGCTTATACGCCAGAAAATCATCAGAATCTGATGAAAAGCAGGCCATGAGCATCAAAGGTCAGCTAATGGAAATGCGTCAGCAAGCCAAGCGTGAAAAGCTATTCATAGTCGAAGAAGTCACCGAAAGTTATTCTGCCAAAGAAACTGGGCAACGGCCTCAGTTCAACTACATGATAGATAACCTCCACCAAGGCAAGTACAATGCGATCCTGACTTGGGCACCTGATAGAATCTCAAGAAATGCAGGGGATCTGGGAAGAATAGTTGACCTAATGGATCAAGGTAAGTTGCTATTCATCCAGACCCATACACAGTTGTTCAGCAATAATCCAAATGAGAAATTCCTGCTAATGATTCTAGGTTCGCAAGCCAAGTTAGAAAATGATAACAGAGGAATAAACGTTAAACGAGGTCACAGAAACAAATGCAAAATGGGTATTAGACCAGGACCTGCTCCAATTGGATACTTGAATATCATGAAGAACAATCGTATAGCATCTGTTCAGTTAGACACAGAGAAAGCACCTATCATCAAAGAAATGTTTATGAAAGTAGCCAATCAAGGCTACTCAGGTAGGATGATCAAAAAGTGGCTAGATAAGCAGAAGTACAGGAATAGAAATAACAAGGCGATGGTACTTGGTAGGATCTATGCCACGCTAAATAATCCATTCTACTATGGAGAATTCAAGTACGGCGGACAATGGTACAAAGGTGATTACGAACCGCTCATAACAAAATATATTTTCGATAAAGTTCAGATTCAGCTTGAAGTAGTACCAAGACAATGGAACAAACAGATATTCCCATTCAAAAAGATAGCAAAGTGTGGATCGTGCGGAGGTAATGTTACCGCCGAAGTAAAATACCGTAGAACAAAGAAAGGTGTTATCAATACTCACATATACTATCACTGCAATCGCATCAGAAATTACGACTGCAAAGAACCCTACATCACAGAAAAAGAGCTGATTAAACAGTTGATAGCTAATCTTCCAAAAATTAAGATTGATTCAGAATTCCTATGGCAAGGGTTTGAAGACGAGATTAAAAGGCTTAACCACCTTAGAAGTATTATGAATCAGCAAGCAGAAGAGATCAGGTTAACTCCACACAATACACAGAAAACAACGGTTGAAATAAGTGAAGAACAAACCCAAATGTTGAGAGAATACTTACTTCACATCTTGCAATTCGGTACTCCAGAAGAGCGAAAGAAGATCCTAGGGGTATTAAATCCAAGTTTGAGCTAACTGACAGGAAACTAATCCTCAAATAACTTTACCCACTTTCAGATCTAACTAATTATTCTCACCAACTTTCACGAACAGAAACGAGACTGCAACGAGTATTTAGGCTCCCAGAACACAAGCCCAGCAACAAAAAAGCTTAGAACCTGAAAGGTCTATATTTGAGCGGGTTTGAGAGTTTTTTAGAAATTTCAGCGTCTTTTCAGACTTTGAGAAAATTTAGGGCTGATTCGGCAAACAGTGTAAGCGTTTTGAGCGTCGAGAAACGAGTCTATACAGAACATTAAGTAAATGGCGGGAGCGACGAGGATCGAACTCGCAACCTCTCGCGTGACAGGCGAGTGCTCTAACCAGTTGAGCTACACCCCCAATTAACCATTTTTAAAAAGCTTATGTATTTTATCGTATTTTTAAGAATTTGACTATTCTAGAAAAATAAATTTAAGCTTCGTCTAGGGAATTTATTGCAGACTCTAACCTAGCCTTTTCTTCTACTAACTCCCTAGGACATTCCATCTGTTCATAGACTTCTTCTAGTCTTTTTTAAAAATCTAAGCTGAATTGTCTTGTTTCTTTATCAAGATTCTTTGTTAGCCTTTGTAGGTGCATAATAAGAAAACATACATTCCTAGGATGCACTAATCGGCTACATGAATCACAAAATTCATTTTCAATCATAGTGGAATGAATAATACTATAGAATTTTTAATTATTGTATAATTCTCTACATTAAAATCCCAAGCTGAAGTGGCGGAATCTTCCTTCGTTCTATGAATAGAACTACGGCAAGACTAGTTGGTAAACGTATGTCGCGATGGTGGAATTGGTAGACACGCTACCTTGAGGTGGTAGTGCCCATAAAAACGGGTGTGGAGGTTCGAGTCCTCTTCGCGACATTTGTAAGGAATTTATCCTAAGCGAGCATAGCTAGACGAAGGATTGAGGTGGCTGTGGGAATTAAATCTCCCGTACTGGTTCAAGTCCTGTCTTCAGCATAAATTGTTAAAAAACTCACCGAAAGGTGAGTTTTTAATTTCTGTAATACTAGATTATTTCTTTGCAACCTTAGGCTTAGAAGTCTTTACCCTAACCTCTTTCTTTTCTGCTTTAGGTGCAGTAGATACCTTTACTTCAGTTTTAACAACTTCTTTTTCAGGTAAAACATCAATCATATTTCGTCCTCTTTTAAATCCTGTCATTTTTCTAAATGCAACAAATCCTTCAATTTTTGAAAAAATTGTATGATCTTTACCCATTCCAACATTTTTTCCAGGATGCATACTTGTTCCTCTCTGTCTTAGAATAATATCTCCTGGCTTAACAAATTCACCACTGAATTTCTTTACGCCAAGTCTTTTACCTGCAACATCTACCGTTCGTTTTGCACTTCCTCCTGATTGGACATGTGCCATATTAAGGTATTAATAAGTTATTTAGTAGAAATCTTATCTACTTTAAAAGTTGTAACAGATTTTCTGTGTCCAGTAGTCTTTCTATATCTTGATTTAGCCTTATAGATGCTTGTTCGTACCTTTTCTCCTTTTCCTTGTTCAAGGATATTTAATGTAACTTTAGCACCTGATACAACTGGTTTCCCAAAAGAAACGTTCTTATCATCAGCTATCATAAGCACTTCTGATACTTCCATTTTTTTACCTTCTTCAGCCTCAAATTTAGGTACTGAGTACTCTTTTCCTTCTTCAACAGTGTATTGAAAAGGACCAATTTTTATAATTGCGTATTTCATTTATATTACTCTAATATGAGAATCCAAGAATTATATCAGAAAGACACGGAACTTCCAATGTTTTTTACTGGTAATTCTTCATTGTTAATTCTACTCCCATGACTTTTTCTTTGGTTTTCTAGTCAATGTTACTAAAAGAGCTAGAATCACAAATACCATTAATGTTACCGCCGCATATAATCCATATTGCAATTGTTCTTGCCTGCTTAGGTTATTCAATTGAGAAAGCCCAATTTTATCAAAAAAAGTCTCATCAGCTACTTCGATAGTTAGACCATCAACAACGCTTTCACTATCTAGATTAGTGTTAAAAGATTGAATATTCTCATTAATTAGGGTCTGATTTACATCTGCTCTAACGACAATAGCTGTATTTCCAAATGCACAAGGTTGACTGTCATTAGGGTCTTTTAGAATTATTGACACAACTTGACCTACAAGCTTATTAGTTCCTTCAAAGTAAACTGGACTTCCACTATCTCCAAAGCAAATTCCTGAGGTTCCATCACCTTCAATTATAAATGTATTTGTAGAAATATCTTTAGCACATAATGATGCACTTTTTCTTGGCTTTTTAAAATTCTCTGAAGGATCTTCTGTTCGACCGTATGCAACTACTTTATACTTACATCCCTTAACAGGACTAGCAATTTCTGCAAATTCCTCATAAAAGCCATCAGTATCATTAAAGTTCAAAATCGCAAAATCATGAGATCTTTCCTTATTATTAATCCATTGTTCTTTTTGAGTCGCTTTAGTTATCTCAATATGATTTTCCTCTCTTACGCTAAAATCCCCTAAACCTAAAAATATGCTTTCAGAATTATCTACACAATGAGAAGCTGTAACTGCTACTCTATTATTTAAAACAGCATATCCGCAGGTTTTCATTGCTCCACCAGGTTCATATGAAATTAAATAACCTGCAGAAGGATACCCTCTTTCAAGTTCACCTCCAAAAAGTGCTGAAGAATCGTCAAGACTTA
This sequence comes from uncultured Candidatus Saccharibacteria bacterium, assembly GCA_964635995.1. Classification (GTDB taxonomy): domain Bacteria; phylum Patescibacteriota; class Dojkabacteria; order J137; family J137; genus JAGQLF01. The sequence continues at coordinate 3,910 of CAZWRA010000023.1, read as the reverse complement.
AGTTTTGTTGAATAAGCTGGAATATGACAAAAAAGCCACCTACTCCAAGTATGATTAAGAGAAATAAACCAATGAATTTTTTCATAAATATATTTTCACTAATTCAATATATCCCTTATGAATATGTACTTCAAGAGAAAGTACCTAAGTACTCATGCACCTAGGTACTTAAAATTCCTAAAGATCTAAGCTTTTTGAAGAAATCTTTTCTTTCACCCTATCTATCAATTCTTCTACTTTCATCTCTCCAAGCTCCTCACCAGAACGTAGTCTTACGTTTACACTATTATTCTCCATCTCTTTATCTCCAACAATCAACATATATGGAATTTTCATCGCCTGAGCTTTTCTGATCTTATTACCTAAAGTTTCATTAACTTCAGCCTCGGAAATTCTAATGCTTTCTTCTTTAAGTTTAGAGTTTAGTTCTTCAGCATATTTTGCATGTTTCTCACTGACGGGTAGAACAGTTACCTGGTCAGGAGACAACCAGACTGGGAAAGCTCCAGCGAAATGTTCAATAAGAATCATAAACATTCTTTCAGCGGATCCCAATATAGCCCTATGAAGCATAATTGGTCTTTTTTCCTTACCATCAGAATCAATATAAGTTAAATTAAACCTTTCAGGCATAACATAATCAATTTGAACTGTTGATAGTTGCCATTCTCTACCTAGTGCATCTGTTGCCATTAAATCCATTTTTGGAGCATAAAATGCAGCCTCTCCTGGACGATCGTAATATTCGATATCATTTCTTTTCATAATTTCAACTGCCCACTTCTCAACCTTATCCCAGACTTTTGGATCTCCAAGATACTTACTTTTATCTTCAGGATCTCTTGTAGATAATCGGTATCGGTATTTGAATCCGAAAGTTTTCATTACCTCTTTTGTCATCTGAAGTGCTTTATCAACTTCTTCATCAACTTGGTCTTCTCTACAGAAAATATGACAGTCATCTTGTGAAAAGCCTCTTACTCTTGCTAATCCAGATAATTCTCCAGGTCTTTCATCTCTGTAAAGCATTGCAAAGTCAGTCATTCTAATTGGCAAGTCCTTATAACTTTTAGGAGTACTTGCATATATTTGAGTATGCTGAGGACAATTCATTGGTTTTAAATACATTTCTTCATCAGAATAATTAGAAACTACCTTCATCATGTCATCTTTGTACTTATCATAGTGTCCAGATGTTTGAAATAGTGAAGCTTTTGCTATTTGAGGAGTCCAAACTTGCTGATAACCTTCTTCTTTCTGTGTTTCCTCAATATATTGATTGAGTTTTAATCTTATTTGAGCACCTCTTGTAGTGTATAAAGGAAGACCAGATCCAACCAGATCAGAAAAAGTAAATAAATCCATCTGTTTACCTATTTTTCTATGATCTCTTTTTTTAGCTTCCTCAATCATATGAATATATTCATCAAGTTCTTCCTGACTTTCAAAAGCAGTTCCATAAACTCTTGTTAACATCTCATTTTTCTCATCTCCTCTCCAATATGCTCCTGCAATAGACAAAAGCTGAAATGCCTTTATTTCAGAAGTAGACTTTGCATGAGGTCCTTTACATAAATCAACAAAAACAGCATCCCCTAGAAGATCAGCGGCAGCCTCTCCTGCAACTTTTCTTTTATAGCCAGAAGGCTCTGCATCAGGATCACCAGTATAGTAAACTGTTAATTTCTTACCTTCCTTTATATATTCATCAATAAATTCCATTTTAAATGGATTATGGCCAAATAATTTCTTAGCTTCAACAGCTTCAATATCCTTTTCAATTAAAGGGAAATTAGCCTCGATAATTTTTCTCATTCTTTTTTCAATTTTAGGAAAGTCAGCCTCGCTAATTTCAACTTCCCATCTTGAATCGTTATACCAGCCGTTTTCAATTGGCGGTCCCATTGCTCTCATTATCTTTCCTGGATACATCTCCTCAACTGCTTGGTTGAAAACATGCTCACATGTGTGACGGATTTTGTAGAGTTGAGAGTTTTCGTAATCGTCTTTCATAGTTTTAGTTTAATTATTAATAGTATATTTTATAAAAAAAACAAATTACAATTTACAAATTCTAAACAAATACCAAATTACAAACTTTATTTTGATTTTTCATGTATAGCTCAAAAATCTTCTGTAATTCAGTTACTTCTCCTATCATAACATCCAAACCATTGTAAAATTCAGATAATATATTCAACCAATATAAACTCTCTTTAGTTTCTTTTTTACAGATTCTTATTCCATAGATAAAATCTTTCTTACTTAAGGCATCATTAGCTTCTATATAGTTTGCTCCAATAGATCCAGATGATCTTAAAAGTTGCTTAATATCACCCTCAGTAAATTGAATTACCTTAGTGTTCTTGAAAAATAATCGTATCTGAATAGCAAATTTTTTAGTTCTACTTTCTAAATCATACTTATTCATAAACATTGTTTAGAATTTGGGGATTTAGAATTTGTAATTTCTTTGTTGCATTTTTCTTACAAATTGTTAAGAAAATGCCAGCGCAGCATTATTACCCCCTACGGGGTTGTCGTGAAGATTTTGAAGATTCTTAATTGAAAATTCATAATGAGATTATAGACCTTAAAGTAGTTTTAAGCAAAATTAGTTAAGGCTAAAATTATGTTCTTCAGCTAATCTTTCCTGACCTTTTCTAAATTCTACATCAAGCTTAACCTCTTCAACTGCAATATCTTTAATTAATTTATCAATCTGCTCTTCTGTGTCAGTTGCTCCTGAGTTTATAGCAGTAATTACTTCTTTATAATTATCCTCTAAAACTACAAAGTAAAATTCAAAAAGGTCAGTAGCCGCAGAATGAAGCTTTTCTCCTCCTGGAATAATAGCCATTTCTTTTAATGCTTTTAATGAGTTATTAGCTGCTTTAAGTGCATTTTCATATTCTGAATTGATCAATTCTGTGTCTCTAGTTGCAATAGCTTGTCCTAAAGATTCAAAATTTTTAATCAGAAGAGATTGCATATCAACTATGTCGTTATTAAATCTGATTGCAGCTTTTCGAAGATTTTCTTGTACATTTTCAGGTTCCTCCTCTTCTTCTTCCGGTTCAACTCCTTTCTCTTCTTGCGTATTTGAAGGCTCGTTAGAGTTAGTACTTAATGCATTGAATATAATGAAAACTGTTCCAAATATCGCTGCTAGTACCCCTGAAAATGCAAGAAATAACAACCAAAAAAGTATTTTCTGTATATTGAATTTAGTTTTTTTATTTTCTGATTTAACCTCGCATAAGTTAGACATGAGGTGATTTTACAACGAAAAACTTTTTAATTCAGCAAATTCTTTCTGTGATTCTGAAAAAGCAGAGAAAAAAACTTCTTCCTGTTCTTCTAGATTTTTAAGAAGGACACCGAAGTTTTCAGCATCTGATGCAGTTAAATTCTCATCAAAATATACCTCAAGAATTTCTCTATAATCTTCATCGATAATTCTCATATAAAAGTCCATTAACGCTACAGAATCTGCATGAAATTGTTCTCCTCCCTCGACTACATAAATATCTTCCACTGCATCTTTAGCTAATTGAGCAGAATAGAAAAGATCTTAATGAGCTCTAATTGCTTCAGGTTGAGTAAGTTCTGTTTGAAGTAAAACACCATTAAATTCAGTGAATTTTGTAGCTAAAATTTCTTGTTCACCTACAATTGAATTGTTCATTTCGATAGCAGCCTGAACATCATTACTCTCATTAAAAAAATGCAAAATATGCAAGAGCTCCAAAAAGTACAATGACAACTAAGAAAAATATAACTTTCTTCATTTAATATTCATAAAAATTACTTATTTTCATACTAATCTATGATTAATTCTAAATCAATATTACATATGTAAACTAAAGGAAGATAATCCCCACTTTTGCGGTCGAAATTGCTTGCAATG
>CAZWRA010000022.1:0-22804 GCA_964635995.1 uncultured Candidatus Saccharibacteria bacterium | reverse complement strand
CTAATTACACCTCTTTTTTCTGTCCAGCTTATGGGGTACATTTTGCATTATCAAATTCCTGATGTTAGTGTGAGCGACGGATCAGTTTCTTCTCCTGAAGAAGTAATTATTAGTAATATAACTGATTCTTCTGCAACAATTTCATGGTTTACAGATACTCCAGTCTCTGGAAAAGTTAAATATGGAATTTCATCTTCAGAATTAACTGAGGAAGCACTAGATGTTCAAGGAAGCGGGGTAACTAGTCAACAAACTGTTCATTATGTGCGAATTACTGGATTAGAAAAAAAATACTTCTTACTTTGTTGAAATTTATAATAACGAAACTGCTTTTAATAACGGAGGAACTTTTTATACATTTAGAACTTTTGCAAATTCAGATGTGGCTACTCCTGAAACTTTAAAGATATCTCTTCCATATGGAATAACAAATTCTGTTATTTATGCTCACTCTTCGAATGGGGCGAGTACTTCAACTGTAAGTTCAACAAGAGCTACAAGTCCAGATTCAACTCTTCAACTTAATAATTTAAACGATAAACTAGGTGGAGGTGATTACACAATAGAAGGGAACAAAATACAAATATCTGTAACTGCAAGTGACGGAACAAGATATAGAAAAGAAGTAACTGATTTTTCAGGGATAATTAATTTCGGAGCAGAAGATACTGTCACTGCATTTTATAATCCTGAGCAAGTTTTAAGTCAAACAGTAGCAGAAGAACCTGAACCTATTCCTGAACCAGAACCGACTCCAACACCGTCACCTTCAGTACCGACTATTCCTCCAACAGGAGGAAACCCTAGCTATATTCCAAATACTGCAGTAAGCGAAGAAGTACTTGCAAGTTTCGGAACAATTTTCGGTGGATTAATATTAATGCTACTTGGATTAAGTTTATGGGGAGGAAAAAGTACAAATTTCAAACCATAAATTTTGACTCCCTCCTCTCGTCAACCCTGTCTGTACAGGCAGACTGGACTTGCTTGTCTGCCTTTGGCATGGTTTCAGGGTCTAGTTTTTTAGATGCTGAATCACCGTGCCTGCGCAGGCAGGAGTTCAGCATGACGATGTGTGTCACAATGTCTTTTATTAGAATTAATGTTTAGAATTTGGGATTTTGTAATTTTCGGATTTAATTTTCCAGTACTTTCTTTATACCATCAGCCAGCTCTCTCGCTCTCTCAACTGAAATATTTATACTTGTAGGAAGATTTAAAGTTAATCCAGCTTTTTGCATTGTTACTGGAGTAGTAGCTGGAACAAAACATAAATCTGCGTAGGTATTTTCATTTACTGTAGCTCCGTAAAGCGGAGTAGAGAACCAGTTACCTAATGTAACCCTAATTGATCTTGCATAATCCCATACTTCTTTAAATTTTTCTTCACTAGGAAGTATTATTGGATATCGTAAATAAAGCCTACTTTCAGTCATAACTTCTTCGTCTGAAAATTTTGATAAATGAAGATTATAGATTTTAGAAATTATTTCTCTATGATTATTATATTTATGAAGTTTTTCAAGTTGAATTATTCCAAGCTTAGAGAGTGCTGGAGACATCCGAGCCGGAAACCAGTTAGGCTTAATTGCTCTGTTTTCACTTTCTTCGACCATGATCCCTAAGAAACCTAACTTCCGCCAAATTGAACGTATAAACGCTCCTATGGTGAATCTTCCAAAACCTACTGAATGCAATGGAATTGCCACATACCAGAAGATTGGGTTTAGTAAACACTTAATAAGTTGTTTATTTGGAAATTCAGGAAGCTTCTTAATAAATGTTTCAATATTTTTTGAAAGACCTATTTGATTAGTAATAATTGCGCCTCCTCTAACTGTTGAAAATACTTTTTCAATTCCAAACGTTGTAAATCCAATATCACCCTTTAAATTAATTTCTTCATGGATTATGTGTGCAAAATCTTCAAGAATAAAAATATTATTCCTTCCAATACTTTTTATTTTATCTCTAATTAACTCGACATCAACTCTCTTACCGAAAGTATGTTGAACAATTATTGCTTTAGTATTTTCATTTACATAATTTAAAATATTTTCATAATCTCCATTAAAATCTTCTTTACTTGTATCTAAATAAACTGGTGTTGCTCCTGAATATTTAACTGAATTCGCAACTACAACACATGTAAAACTTGGAACTAAAACTTCATCTGTTTGTTGAAGTCTTAAGGATCTTAAAGCAATTTCTAAAGCTGATCGACCTGAGTCTATTAAATGAACATAACTTACATTAATATATTTTTTTAACATTTCGCTAAATTCAATATTTAACTTTTCATTAGTCCAACTTCTAGGGTTAAATAGAAGCTTAATTGCTGTTATAACATCATTTAGCTCAGTATTTGGTGAAGCTGCAGTAAATATTGCCTTTTTAAAAATTGCCATGTTATTAATTTTTTAATTTACGATATGAATACCAGTCGTATACTTTTTGTAATAGAGTCTTTAAATTCAAATTATATACTTCATGAACACCAACTAATGAACGTAGTGTTCCTTCAAATTTCATTTTAAAATCACTAAGTCCACGCCAATCATGTTTTATTCCTTTCGGAATTACACCCCAGAAATCATAAACCAAGTAGCCTCGATCTTTTGCATACCTAATCATTTCCCAATGTAAAAAGTATGGAGCTGCAAGTTTCGCTAATTCTGAATCAGAAGTAGAACCCGCATGAGAGTAATACGAAGTCTTATCGAAATAATTCATTAATGCTCCAGCTAGAGGTTTATCCTCAAAGTAAGCTACAAATATTTCAGCTAAACCAACAGGTCTTAGTTCTCTCCATTGATTTCTATAATAATCGTCATCAAAATTAGAAAAATGTTGTCTCTCTTTTGTTTGGTGCATTAGATCAATAAAATCTTCAACAGTTTTCTCATCTGTTGCCGCTTTTACAACTATTCCTTTTTTCTTACCTCTGTTTATGTAATATCTTGTATCTTTTTTTATGTTCATTAGAATTTCTTCTTCAGGAGCAGATATGTCCATAAACCATTGATGCCTAGCTTGACCTAAAATTATTGAGTTAGACCATCCAGTTTTTTTAAGAAGCTTTCTATTTTCCTCTTCGATTATTGGGTCTATTCTAAAATAATTTAACCCTTCACTCTTAATAAACTCTTTTCCAAAGTCAGCAAGTTTACAATAAACCTCTTCACTCAAAAGATACTCGTCAATTAATACTGGTCCATGAGGACAATAACCATACTTAGAAATTTTTCTTTTATGAATCTCAACATAAATTAAACCAATAGGTTTTTCAGAATCAAAGATTATGAATTGTTTTATTTCTTTTCCGTATTTTTTTTGAAATTCAATTCGCTCAATTGCTGTTAAAAAAGATTTTCTTGAAGCATTATGTTGAATCTCATTCCAAATCGATGAGTGTAGAGTAGAGTCGAAAGATAAAATCTTAATGTCCATGAAAGAATTATATACTAACTAAAGTAGTTAGTAATTAGGCACAATTAGTAATCCGAATTATAAACTGATGTTTATTTGCAATAGTTAATTCTTAATTGCAAATTGATAATTTTTTATTCTCTTCGCATTGGCATTACTAAATGCACAAAGTTTGGATCTGTAGAATCTTTAAATACAGACGCAGCTAGAGGCCCCTTTGTTTCTACAATAATTTTGTCACCTTTAATATGGTTAACAATATCTTGAAGATATCTAAGAGTGTATGCTGTTTTTAAATCGCTATCTCCTGAAGGATTAAGAACAGTTACAACTGTTTCTCCTTCTCCTACTTCAGCAACTGCAGACTTTAAAGTAATCTCACTATTCTCAAGATCAAAATCAAATAATGTTTTATTACCTAAATTACCTCTTGCAAAAGTATTTGTAATTTTAATAGCGTTTTCTAAATCTTTTTTATTAACTTCAAATGTAAATAAGAAATCATCTGGCATAATTCTTTTATAGTCAGGATAAGGACCTTCAAGTAATCTAATACTAAATTCAACATCATCGAATTTAAAAATAATTTGTGAACCACTCTCACTTAAGTAAACATCTATTGTTTCTATTTCAGGAAAATCTGTCAAAATTCTAATAAGTTCCATTAAATATCTTGCAGGAACAATAATCTCTTCTTTACTTATTTCGGTATCAGTGTTTTTAATTGAAGTAACTCTTTTAGATAGCCTGAATCCATCTAAACCTATAAAGTGAATTTCATTATTTTCAGTATCAATTTCAAAGAAAACTCCAGATTGTTGAATTCTTCCTGCGCTTAAATCTGTTGAACATGAGAACAATGTCTTATCTAAAGATTCAATAAAATCTACAGTGCTTATTGAAAAAATTGGTTTTTGAGATAGTTTAGGTAAAACTGGAAATTCATCTGATTGCATTGTTGTAAATGTTGCTTTTGATTTACTAGTCTTAATATGAAGGGTTGTATCTTTAAGCTCTAAAACAATATTCTCATCATTTGAAGTTGCAGTAACATAGTCAGAAATGTATTTAGCGTTTACTGTTGTGCTTCCTTCAGCCTCTGAACTACATCCTATCCACATCTGTATACCCATATCTAAGTTTGTAGCTGATAGTTTTAATTGTGTTCCTGAGTTAGATAAAAGTACATTAGAAAGTATTGGAATATTAGGTTTTCCGCTTACTGACTTACTTGCATAATTTAATGCTTTAGATAAGTTTGAATGTTTTAGTGTTACCTTCATAACTATTAATTTCTTAAATAGAAGTATTTAGTAATAGTGACTGTAAATAAGTGTATAAGTATTAAAATCTCTTTATTATAACAGGAAAAAGGAAAATTTTTCTTTGTGGAATACTCATGTGTTTAAATTTTCTTTATTCTTCGTTTGAAAGTTTGTAATAATTGATTCTTTTATGCCTTTTATTGTGAATTTATTTTAGAAGTAAAAACACGATAAAATGGTGAAAAAGCTTACGCGGTAATATTATTTTGGTGTGAATAACCATTTTTTATAATAATATATTCAAAATCTATCAGAAAAATACAACTTCATATCGCCCATCAGTAGCGTCAAAGAAAGCCGAACTATAGATAGAGTAATGTTTTCCACAGAGATAGAGATTTTTAATGTGCTTACCGCATATATTTAATCATATCATATTTTAAAATTTATCCACAATATAAAATTAGATATAGTATATGTTGACCAAAATAGCTAACAAAGTTAAACTATTCATGTATCCAATTTATGGAAACATATATTATTTTTTATTATTCTATTTATGGGATATTCAACAGGTGAGGTAGCTTTTGATGAAACAATAACTGCTGAAGCAGAAGTTGTTTCTTTAGATGAAGGTGATATTACTGAAGAAGTTCTAACTGTAAATCCACTTCAACCTCCAACTCAAGATCAATAAAAAAATGTACCAAGTGCATTTTCAGCTACTTGGAGGCAGGTACTTACGAGATATTCTTGGAGTGAAACAGAAAAAGGAAAAATTGCAGATGCTTTTAATCGAATATCAACAATGACTGCTCATGAAGCTACTAGGTATCTTTTAGAAACACCAGACAAATCATTTTCACCAACTAATGTAGCAATTGCATTTAAAATGTTTGGAGGCATCATTAATCATAAAGGTGAAATTTCTATTTATGCAGAAGCCTAATCAATATCTTCAGTAACAAGAGCACTGTCGTTTATTGATGTAATAATCTTACTAATTTGTAGATTAAAATCATCTTGAAGCATCATCTTGCTCTTAATCTTATCAAGTGCATGGAGTACGGTTGTATGATCTTTCCTATTAAAATAGGACGCAACCTGCTCCAGCTTGTAATTGAACTCTTCTCGAAGAATATACATTGCTGCTTGTCTAGCTAAAGCTAAATCTTTAGTTCTTCTAGGTCCTTTCATATCTTTAACGCTAACTCCAAAGCTTTTTGAAACCTCTCTTAAAACTTTAGGGACTTTTATTTGTTCTCGTCTACTTTTCGCATCTCTTCCAAGCATATGAGCAACTTCTTCTAAAGTTAAATCACCATTTGGTTTCATCTGATTAAATAGCGCAACTTTTTGTAAAGCACCTTCTAATTCTCGAACATTATCTGTAATTGACCTAGCTATAAATTCTAATACTTTTTGATTTAAATCAATTCCTAGAGTTTGAGCTTTCTTTTCTACAATTGCTAATCTCATCTCAAAATCAGGCTGCCCCATATCAACAACCATTCCTCCTTGAAGTCTGGATTTAAGTCTACTTTCTAGATTCTTAATATCTTCAGGTTTTCTATCAGCAATAATTACAATCTGTTTTCCTGCGTTATAAAGTTCATTAAATGTATTAAAAAACTCATCCTGAGTTTGAACCCACTTTGAAATTAACTGCATGTCATCAATTATTAAAAGATCCATTGCTCGATATTTTTTTCTAAACTTATCCATTTGACCAGTTTTAATTCCTCTAACCATATCGTTTAAAAAATTTTCAGAAGGAGTATATATAATTTTCTTTGTAATATTACGTTCTAGCATTCCAATTCCAATTGCTTGCGCTAAATGTGTCTTTCCAACTCCAGTTTTTCCATGAATAAAAATCGGATTATAAATCTGTCCTGGATTTTCTATTGCTGCTATTGCAGATGCATGAGCAATTCTATTTGCGTTTCCGACAACAAAATTAGAAAGGGAATATTTTGTATTTAAACCAGAATCTTCAATTGCTTTAATTACTGATCCCATAATTCCGTTTTCAGTAGCAAGTAGAGGAGAATCTTCAAGATTTTCTTTTATATTCTCTTTTTTTATAGCTCCAACAGCGACTCTGAAAATAGGTTGAAGTGGATCACCGTAAACATAGGAAAGAGTATCTTGAATTAATTTCTCATGCCTCATTTTTAACCAATCAGCTGTGTATGGATTCGGGACACCAATTACTGCCTTTCTTCCTTCAATCTGGATTAGTTCAGTTTCAGAAAAAAAAGTTTTAAATTGAGCAGGAGCATCCAGTTTTAATTCAAGTTGAGCTAATGTTGTTCTCCAAAGCTCTCTTGGATTTTTTATTTTCATACCCATAAGTTGAAAAATTCTAAATTTCAAATAATCAAATCCTAAACAATTTGTAATTTGTTTGTTTAGAATTTGTGATTTAATCCAATATATATCCACGTGGATAAGTTGTAAAGAAGAAAGTTGTAATTAATTGATATAATTTAATATTTAAAATATTTTGAATGAGCAGCTTACCTTTTTCAGTTTTATATATTTCTAACGTAAATGAGACCTATGATTTTTGGAGTAAACTCGGTTTTGAAATTTTAAAAAAAGAAGTTGATAAAGTTGTAGTTAATATTTCAGGCTTTGAACTTCATTACATCCTTGATTCAACTGAGCCATTTAAAGAATATCTTTTTAACACTGTAAAAGAGAATAGAAGTAGAGGTGCTATTTTATACTTTGAAATAGAATTAATTGAAAGCTTTTACGAGAAAGTCAAAAGTCTAAATCCAAAAATATTAACTAAAATAAAAGAAAACTTATGGGATGGTCTAGAATTTTTATTTAGTGATCCTGATGGTTATTTATTTGCAGCGTACAAAATACAATGATTAATTTCTTATTTTCAATCCCAAAAAAAATTGTACTTATTCTTATCAGGTTTTATCAAAACTTCTTATCTATTGATCAATCATTCTGGGGGAAAAAGACTGGTATTAAAGTATGTATACATGAACCTAAATGCTCTGAATATACATACCAAGCTGTAGAAAAACACGGAATTATTAAAGGACTTATAATGGGTTTCTTTAGAATCTTAAGATGTAATCCTTTCAACGAAGGAGGATTAGACCCTGTCCCAGACCACTTTTCAATTAAAGCTAATAAGTCTTCGTAGGTACTTAACTTCAATTCTGATATCATTAATTAGTAAAACAAATTTTATGAAAAAGGTTGATCGTTCGCTTCTTGTTATTGGTCTTATATTTCTAGCTTCTATTATTTTGTTCAGTGGCTTTTTAATTGTTCTTGAAGCAATTTTGAACGATAGAGAAGAAAGTAGACACACAGATTTCGGAACTTTTGGTTCATGCAGTTCTTTAGCTAGACACATAAATGAAAATAATTATTATGACTATTATCCTTATCCTGAGTTTGATGGAAGAGAAGAAGATTCAGTTGATTCTTCTGCCTTACCATCAGAGGGTGCTGGACAAGGAGGTAATAAAGTTGATTATTCAGATACTAATATACAAGTTGAAGGGGTAAATGAAGCCGATATTATTAAAACAAAAGGAACTGAACTTTATGTTTTAAATCAAACTGACTTAATAATATTTGACGTAACTGATCCAGCTAATCCAATTGAACTTTCAAGAACTGAAGTCTCAGCAAATCCAATTGAAATGTTTTTATATGAAGATAAGGTTGTTGTTTTTGGAAATGATTGAAATACTTCATTTAGAAGTTCGTATCTTGAATCTTCAAAAACAGATGTTTTAGTTTTTGATGTAAGTGATTTATCGAATCCTGAAATCACTCAAGAAATACGAGTACAGGGAAGTTATAAAACTTCTAGAATGATTGATAACACTTTTTATCTAATTAATAACTCTTCTTTCTATGATTATAGTGAGATAAGAGAATCAGAAATTGAAGAATACATTCCATTAATTAGTGACAGAACAAATAGAGAATATTTTAAAGCAGCAGAATGCGATCAGATTTCATAATTTGGAAGTAATGTTAATGGATTTGTAAACGTTTTAGCTTTAGATGTTAATTCAAATGAGTATAAGACTAAGGTGCTTTTAGGAGATACTTCTAATGTTTATATGTCTACAAACAATCTATTTTTAGCCCCTGTTGCTTACGAATATGAAGATCAATTCGTTGAAGATTATTATAATGAATTTGATGAGGCTATTCGACCCGAATACGAACCTAGAACAATCGAAAGTACAAATATAGATATTTTTAAATTGAGCGTACAAGATCTTGATGTTGAGTTTAGCGCAAAAGGAAGAGTAAAAGGAACAATACTGAATCAATTCTCTATGGATGAATATTACAACACATTTAGAATAGCTACTACAATTAATGATTGGAATGGATGGGGACCAGATTCTGAAAATTTTCTATATGTTTTAGATGAAGAATTAAAATTACAGGGAACACTAGATGGTTTAGGATTAGATGAAAAGATTTACTCTGTTAGATTTATGGGGGAGCGAGCCTACATTGTTACTTTCAGACAAGTAGATCCACTTTATGTAATTGATCTATCAGACCCAAAGAATCCTAATGTATTTGGAGAATTAAAAATTCCAGGATTTTCTAACTATCTTCATCCATACAATGAGAATCATATAATTGGAATAGGAAAAGATGCAAGTGAAAGAACTGGAGTAACTGAAGGGTTAAAGATTGCACTATTCGATATAACAGATGTAAACAATCCAGTTGTAAAAAGTGAGATTATTTTAGGTGAAACTGGGTCTGATTCTGATGTCTTAAGAGATCATAAAGCTTTTCTTTTTGATAAAGAAAAAGAGCTTCTTGTAATTCCAACGATAATTTATGAAACTCCAAGTGTTGTTGATGAAGCTACATTAAGTACAAATATTCAGAATTTATTTACACAAAGAAATACTCCTGTTAATGAGATTGTTCTGAAAGAAAAGGAAATAAATGTAATTGTTAGTTCAAGTGTAGATGCTGATGCAATTGAAGATGAATTAAGAGCATTAGATGGAGTAATAAACGTTTATTACGAAAAGTCTATCTCAATAAATGGAGGCGAGAGAATAGAGTTTACTATAGGTTTTGTTGAAGAGGACTATTCATATCCTAGATATTCATATTCAGGATTTAATGTTTTTAAAATTAATACATAAGGCTTAGAGAAAAGAGGAGAAATTAGATTTGATTCAGGTGAAAACTATGATTACTACTATTACTATTATACAAAGCCAAGGTCTTTATTTATTAATGACACATTAATTACATTTAGTAATGAAGTGTTAAAAATGAATATTCTTTCAAACCTTTCACTAGTAAATGAGATTAAGCTAGGTTTGTAAAGAAAGTGAGGTTAGGAGAATAGAACTTTTTAGAGAACTTATTATCTACAATAAGGAAATCGATTCTGTTTTTCTGCGCATGAATTTTTAATCCGCTATCTGTATAAAAGTTAAAAAGCTCTAAGGCTTTTACCTTGCATTCTATGCAAGACTCTGATTTTGTAATTGCGTAAGCTGTTTTAATAACCTCGTCTTTATTTGCAAATCCACTCAGGTTAGGAATTTCTTTTTTGGAATTGTTATAAATTACTGCTGAAGCTTCACCTTTAATTGCATCTTCTAACGATTCTCCTTCATCAAAAGTATATTCAATTTCCCATTCATCTTTATTATCAGCTCTAAAAAATGAATTTGTTTGAACTAAAAAGTTTTTAACTTTTTTTCCTTTTAAAAACTGAAATATTGTATCGACTAAATAAGGTTGTAAGAGAACTTGAGTATTGAAACTAAAACTGTAATTTTTCACTAAAGTATGATCATAAATTGTTACTAGCTCATTTGAAGTTCCAGTTTCTTTAATATCATTAAACGGATTAAATGACTTATTTAGAAAACTTAAATTTAATTTTAAATAACTTACAAACTCAGGAGTTACTAAGAATGGAACTCCAATTTTTGCATCATTTAATCTATAACCAGATGAATTATGAATTGTATGGTTGAAGTCAAATCGTATAAATTGAATTAATTTAAAGATTGTATCTAAGGCATTAGAATCAATTGCTTTTTTATTTTTGATTAAAAGTGGTGTTGTTCCTAAATCGAAATTATGTATATACATAAAAACAGTATACATATATGGCCTTAATATCGAAAGGTGTAACTTAAGTTACGTGTTTATTTAAACAAATTACCTTATTTACTTTACAAACGTCTCTAGCCTTATTAGACTAATAGTATGGCAGATGATCGCTTTTTTAATCTCCTAAAACCAATAAAAGAACCCAAATCATCATGGGACAAGATATATGACTGGGTTTTAGGAAGAGCAAGAGTTGTTTTACTATTCGTAGAAATATTAATTGTTCTGATTTTTTTTGCAAAAATTATTGTAGATAATATTGAAAAGAATAGGATTCAAGAGTTTGAACGACTACAATTAGAACTCTTGTCACTTGAAGACAAGCATGAAGATAATTTCACCGAGATACAAGAAAAAGTTTTTGGATATATTGAACTATGGGACAATTCAAATAATTTGTACCCGATTCTTACAGAAATTTTAGACTATATTGGAGACCCTACTGATCAATTTTCTTTAGTAATTAATGAAGGAGGTACTGTTCAGATTAACGGTTATGAGTCATTAGATAAGTTAAGAGATATTGAAGCAGACATGAAAGCTTCTGAAGCTTTTGTTAATGTTGCAGTAGATGCTCTTTCACTAGAACAATCAGATGTATTTGAACAAAAAGGGAGATTCTCATTAACAGCATTCTTAGATACTGAAAATATTTCTAGAGATCCAATAAGATAAATGAACGCAATACAAGGTGTAAATCAAAGACGAACAATTCAGTTAAACGAGCTTTTAAATAACAGTAAAAATAAAAGTATTGTTGTAGGAGCGGTTACTTTATTACTGTTTCTTTTTCTGATGATATTTGGAGCTCTTCCTTCTTTTAGATCTGTATTAGCTCAGAATAGAGAAAACAGAGAAATTGCAGAAGTAATAGATAGTGTTGAATCAAAAATCAATTTAATGGAACAGCTTATTGAAGAGTCAGAAGAAAAAGAAACTGTTCTGACAGAATTTGAAAGTATTTTTCCAAGTGAACTTTCACAGGATAATTTTATTGAAGAGATTAATGATTTAGTAGGAGAATCTTTGTATCTCGAGTCAATAGGGTTTCCTTCAGATTATCCAACAGATTCAAGTGAAATTTCTTCTAGTGAAAAAGTTAAGGAGGCAAGCATATCGCTTCAACTTCAAGGTACAAAAAAAGATCTTATTGATTTTTTTAGGAAGCTAGAACAATCTAGAAGAATATTAAATATAACTAATTTGAATTTAACAAGACAGTCTGAGGCAGTTATTCAAGAAAAAGGATTTGAAAGAGAGTTTGAAATGAGTGTTGTATTAAATTACTATTACTGGGGAGATATTATTATAGAAGAATGAAGAATTTAAATTCTTTTTGGACAATTTTAGTAGCACTAGGAATTATTATATTTCTTGGTACAGCTGCATGGAACATATTAAGAGGATTAAGTGGAGCAGATAATGAATTTAATGAACAAGTTAGACAACTACCAGGTAATGAATTAATGCCTGAGTACCTTGAGAATCATTTGACAGGTTCTTACGATATAGAAAATTCAGATCCTCTTAATAATTCTAGTAATTTTAATAATTAGTTATATTATATTATGAATAAACTCATCAAGATAGAAATTTCTTTAGCCCTTGTTCTAACATTAATAGCAATAATTGTATGGGGAGTTTTTCTGAACGAAAGAAATACTGCCAATAATCCTCCTGAAAACGATGAACAGATGGAGGAAAAGGTAGATACAAATTTAAATTTTGGATTTGAGTTTGAAGAAGAAAATTTAACAATTGAGAATAACCAAGAATTCACTCTAAATGTAAATACAAATGGTATTGAGGAGAAGATCGAGGCTGCAGAAGCTATATTAACATTTAATCCGCTAATATTCAGAGCAATCGAGATAGAGAACGGAAATGTTTTTGAAACATATATTGGAGAGGAGATAGATAATGAAGTAGGAATTGTTAGATTATCTGGTGCGTTTTCAGATGAAGGGACAAACTCAGATGGAATATTTATGAGCATTATTTTTCAAAGAGTAAGTGAAGGATTAGGTACAATTTCTATTGTTGGATCTGAAAGTAGTAGCGAGGCTAAGTCCAAAGTTACAACTGAATCTACAGGAGAAGCTGATGTTAGAGGAGATGTTTTAAATATTAATTAAGCTTTATTTCACTGATGAAATAAGGTAAATTATCTCAGATAAGCTTATTATTGTTTTATGAAAAATACTAGAATCTATTTATTCATAGAATTCTTTGCAATTCTATTCCTTTCAGCATTAGTCTTACTTTTATACAGATTTGATCAGCATAATGAAGTTCAAGTCGCTGACGCTGCACCTCTAGTTAGTGTTGATACAAGTTTTACACATACAGCTTCAAATGATTCTCTAATGACATATACAAATTCTTTTGCAGGTACTGAGAAACTAGTATTAGTTTCAATTTCTTACAGAGTAACTAGTGGAAACAATGCTGGAGACATGGTGTATTCCGTTTATGATTATACAAGTGGAAGTAGTTTAACGAAAGCATGTAGAGATCAGAATGGAGGATATGCAACTGAAATTTGGTATTTAACAGATGCTTCAAGTTCATACGATATTGAAACGACTTGGAATAATACAGTTGATGACATGGTTACAACTGTAACTATTCTTACTGGTGCTTCTCTGGATAATCCAATAAGGGGTAGCGAGTGTTCGAATGGAGAATCTTTCTCTCCAGCAGGAACTATAGATTCTAATAATGATGACTTAGTTTTTGCTGCAACTGCAACATATACAGGAGACTTTAATCAGGTAGATGAAGGGACTGTAGATATGACAAGAGTTAATCAGGCTTCAGCAACTAATGTTATACAAACAACAAGCGTAAGGGATGGAGTCTCAACTGTTGGAATGAACTGGGATCAAACAAGTAGCTGGCCATGGTCAGTAGCAATTGTTTCTTTAAGTGCAACTGATATTGCAGGTCAAGGAACAGATACTGTTAATCCTCAATTCTTTTATGACGGTAACTACACAGACTATGTAAGCTTTAATTATGATTCAACTGGACAAGGGGATAGAGCTGTCTATGTTCAAATTGCTTTCGGTGGAGGAAGTTATTATAACGAATATGTAACAGATGTTTTTTATGACGCTAATGTATATGATTATTCTATCTGCTCCGAAACAATGTACGGTAACTATGATAATTATAATGTCGCGAGTTACTTATTTATTAATCCAACTTCAGGATCAAATAATTTAGAAGTTTATTTCAGTGGTACCGTAGGAGAAATTAGTATTTATGCTGTAACAGTAGAAAATGTAGATTTTAGTTCCTCTTATTACTACGATTATTATTGTGAATCTACTTTTGGAGATTCTATTTCACTCGGATATAGTGGAGCAAGTGATGACATATTTTCAGTTGGAGGTTTAGTCACTGATGAGATATTCCATAGTGTTTCAGCAATTAATAATACTCAAGTTCTGGATTCTCAACCAATTAGTTCAGTTTACAATCATACCCTGGGGTCTAGCGATGCATATTTAGATTTTTCACTAGATACATCAGTTGCTTATGCAGGAAGCTCTGTCATGTTCTACGCAAATACAGGCCCTGCAGATACTAATGGCCCTGAATTCTCTACAAATTTACCAACTAATTATCCCTATATAAATAGTTCATTCTTTACTTTCGAGTCAAATATTTCAGATCCAGATGGAATTGAATATGTTTATTATGATGACGAAGATACCTCAGGGAATCTCCTATCATTTGACTCTGGTTCTCAAGGAGATTCAGATATCTATATAATTGAAGATTTTGGTCCTTATTCTGATGGACAAAAGACTTTTACAATAACTGCTGAGGATTCTATTGGTAATCTGAACGATGAAGTTCTTTTAATAACTTTAGATACTACCTTACCCGAAATTACTTTTTCTGAAGAACCCGATCAGGTAAACCCAATTAATAATACTTCTGTATCATTTGAAGGAGAGGTAACTGATGCAACAAGTCCTATAGATTTTGTCGCATATACACTTGACGGTGGACTACAACAAGAAATAACAGGACAAGATGATGATTCAAGCGAATTTATTTCAACCTTTGCATTTAATGTTTCAGATCTTGAGAATGGACAACATACTGTTGAATTCTATGCTGGGGACGCAGCATTTAACGCGGACTATATAGCCGCGTTTACATTTGATATCCAATTTGTAGATACTTACCCTGAGTGTGTATTCGATGTAATTACTACTCCTACAAATGATACGACACCTACATTTACAGGTACATGTACTGACCCATTAGGAGTAGATAAAATTCATCATAGAATTTACAATACATCATTAGGAGATATTGTTGCATTCCCTAATGTATCTGATCCTACGACAGTAAACTTAACGAGTGGAAATTGGGGAGATGAAAATGTATCATTCTCATTTACATCGCCGCCGCTTGTAGATGGATCATATCTAACATATATTAGAGCATTTAATACACCAGGAGGTTATGGAGGTGATGATTTAATTCCTGAAGTACTTGTAGATATTGAAGCAATTGATAACGCAGCTCCTACTGTATTCTTAAATCAGATAGTCCCTGATCCTATTGTAGATACCACTCCAATAATTACTGGAACTTGTGGAGATGAGCATCCTTTCCAAATTAATACAAATATCTCAACAATTGACTATAGAGTTAATGGAGGAGGATGGAATAATATTCCAGCAAGTGCTATACAGGGAGATAACGCGTATAATTCAACAGTAGAAATCTATTCTTATGAAATTCCTGAACTAGTATTAGGTTCATATACAGTTGATGTAAGATGTATTGATTCAAATGCAAATACTTCGACAAATGCTTCTGATTCATTTGAAATTGTTGCAATGACAGAAGGAGACCCTACCGAACCAGTAGTTACCGAAGATTTCACCAGTCAACTTAGAAATGCGGTTAGCGCTACAAACGCAATTTGGGGCAATGGAATTGTTAGATTAAAGGAAGATATAGATGTAAGTAGAGTTGCAATTGACACTACAAACTTTAAGCCTCTATATGATCGAACATTTAATATTGGAGCTTATGTACTACAACAAGGTACTGGTGATCTTGTATGGTATACAAAAAGGCACGAGTTTGTAAGTTACAATACCCAAACAGCAGTTACACAGACTTACGATGCTGTAGCAATGGGATTAGATATGCCTATTACAAATATTGCTCAGACAACTTTTGGAGGTAATATTTATGTATTCGCAACAGCTGATGATGGATTGTTAGTATTTAATGTAACTGATAACTTATTTACTATTTATGATGGTCCAGGTTTTGATAGTGATGGTTACGCACCTAATGATATTTGGATCGATACACGTAGTGCGACACTTGGAATTTATGTCAGAACAAATGTTGTGAATCTTGTTGATAGTTCAAATCTTGTCTATATAAATTTGAACGGAACAGTTGCAGAAGGAGATGATGTAGTTACTTGGTATGCAAGTGCAGCTGGAGTTCCTATGTATGCAGTAGTTTCATTACATATTGATACTACTAACAATATAGTTTATGCAGGAGTTTATGATGAAGGACTAGTCAAAATATCAGATAATAATACCCCAAATAATTTGGGAGATGATACTCGAGATATGTACACAGGGATTGGATTTAATGGAAATTTCGGAATCGATCAGGATCCAGATACTGGTATTGTATATTTTATAGAAAACTACGGAGTTACTGATGGTCTATATGTTATCTCTGACGAAAATGGGACTCCTATGGATGTTAGTGACGATACTGTAATTCAACTAGCTGATGATACCGAGTTATTTAATAAGAATGTTCTTGATATTCAATTTATAAGAGGACGAGAGTATGTAGGAGATCAGCTTCTTCTAACAACTGGAGATGCTGGAATTATGTACTTTAACTTAAACAATACACCTGAAGACCAGTTTGATGACACAGTAATTTCATTACCACTATCACAAGGACAATATCCTTTAAGCATGGGTGGATTAATAGCTGGAGACTTTGATTCAAATTACTATAGTACTTGGTATGTTGTATTAGATAGAGCGGGATTATTCAGAGTTGATGTAACAAGGGGTTGGGAAGCAGCAAATCAAGCAATTGCCTTCACTGTTCCGCCAGCTAACACTGCTGCTGTTAATAATATTGAACTTGTTTCACTTGATATTATAGATAGGATTGATGAGAATGGAGTTTCTGATCCACTTTCAAACGCTACAGTTGAAACATATATTTCAATTGACGATGGACTAAATTGGACACCAATTGAAGTTGGAGAAATAATTCAGCTTCCTGAAATCGACTACAGAGTTCGTTTTAGAATGGATCTTATTGAAAACCCTGGGACAACACCTGTTGTAGATAGCTTCAGTATGACTTATGCAGCATATGAAGATCCTGATGAACCGATTACTGTTGAAGAGTACGAACTCATTGCAGATCCAGATGATGTCGAGACTGGAGAGGATTTTGACTTAACTATAAACGCAGTAGACTCACTAGGTTACGTTGTTACAACACATACCGATAGCGTTGATTTAGAACTCCTAAATTCACCAGGATTAACTTCTGCATCTGGTCTAAATGTCAGCGGGGCTAATTTAGTGAATGGAACAGTAACTCTTAATAATGTAACAATAGACACAGAGGGAGCATTTGTAATTCGTGCTGATGATGGAACTCTTCAAGGAGATTCTAATGAGATTACAGTAACTGAGGGAGATACAGTACCTGATGATGACGGAGAAGACGATGGAGGTCCAGTAATTATTGACCCAGAGCTTCCTAACGATGGATTACCTTCTGTATTATTTACAGCAGATGAATATACAGTTACTCAAGGAGAATCAGTAACCTTAAACTGGGATACTGAAAACTTAACAACAGTATTTATTGATCAAGGTATTGGATTAGTTAATCCTGATGGATCAACAACCGTTACTCCGCAAATAAGTACTCAATATACATTGAATGCTTTTGGGTCAAATGGTGATTTGTCAGCCTCTCTAACAATTCTTGTAGAAGAGCCAACAGCTGAGATTCCACCAGGGGATGACGGAGAACCAGTTGAAGATATAACTGTACCTATCGAGGATGTTATCGTCTACCCTGGAGATCCTATTATAATTCAGCCAATTATTGTAGGGCCAGATGATCCTATACCAGTAGATGATCCAGAAGATAATATTATTCCAATTATAATAGTTGACAATCCAAATGATCCAGATGATGATATTACTGAAATAATAATAATTATTGGAGATGAAGAATATCCTGTTGATCCAACTAACCCTCAACCTATTGAAATAAGTCCTGAGGAGGACACAGAAGTAGATGTGATTGTTAAAAGAGAGGAACAAGAAGATTCTAGAAATATAACAATTGATGTAGATACAAATCCTGCAATAATATCTGTAGGAGAAGATAATATCTCAGCCCCTCCTGGTGAACCTGTAGAGATTTGCTGGAGAGTGGATGGAAATCCTCAAACTGTCTATATTGAGTACTTAGATCAGTTCGTATCTCCAGTTGGTTGTTTTGAATTTATTCCAAAAGAAAATACAGTAATAAGAATAATTGCCAGAAAAGGAACTAATGAATATGTCAAAGAAATAGTTGTAAATATTAACGAATCAGATGTTGGTGTGTCAGACTCATTCGATGACTTCCCAACTGAAGGAGAAGAAATTCAAGCTCAAACTGTTCTAGCTCCAATCTTAACTGCTGTTGCAACATTCGCTGTAATTGCTGGAGTTTCATTAATTTATACAGCAAGTATTGCAAGAGGTGGAATAGTATCTGTAATTGGATTATTAGCAGGAATTCTATTTAATAGAAATAAGAAATACTGGGGAATCATATTCGAACCACGACAAAGTATGCCATTACCTCTAGCATTAGTTAGACTAATTGATAAAGAAGGAAAGAATATCAATCAATCAATTTCTGACTTCGAAGGTAAATATGGATTTATTGCTGGTCAAAGCGGTACGTTTACATTAGAGGTTAAGGCAGATGGGTTCCAATCATTCAGCAAATCAATCTCTGTACAAGCTGACCAGGAAGTTGTAGAGGATATTGCTCTAGAAAAAGAGAAGAGTGAATTAGGAGGTTTAAGAGCACTTTGGCAGAAATTCCTACCTATATTAAAGACAATATTCACATACTTAATGGGGCTATTAATGCTTGTTGGATTTGTCGTAACTGTAATTGCGTTTAGCCAGAATCAAAATACTTTAAATAGCATAATGCTTGTAGTTTATGGATTACTATTGTTCTTAAACATCTATTCAATCTTAAGTCTTTATACTAAGGCTAAGGGAAGAGTTGTAGATTCAGGAACAAAGAGAGGGCTATCTGGAGTTGTTGTAAGATTCTACGAAGGAGTAAGTAAGGTTAGTATGGCTCTTACTAACGATAAGGGAGTTATCAAGATGAACCTAAAGCCTGCTGAATACTTAACAATCGCAAATAAAGAAGGCTACAACATGAAGAGACTAGATAAGCTGGCTGTAAATGAGCAAGGATATATTACAGACACTATAACTCTAGAGAAACTTAAAGAGGGTGAGAAGTCAACAAGTTCAAGTCCATTTGGAGGTAGTTGAGAAAGATTAAGTGAAATAAAATCCCAGACTCAGATCTGGGATTTTTTAATTTAAAAAGAAGAGATTAGTAAGAAAACAAGAGTAATAAAAGTAACGAAAATAGCAATTCCAAAATAAGTAATCATTGGCGTCCATTTAGATTCATCAAACCAAAGAGCACCGTCAACTTCTTCAATAATTGCACTAAAAGGAAAATTAGTAGTTAAGACAAAATATTTAGATCTATCTACAAACATCGCTGTATCAGGAGAGGTTGCTCCTTGAATTAAAAGGAAATCTTTTAATCTTCGAGTTTGAAACCATCCAAAAGAAACAGCCCCTACGTAAGTTAATATTAATATTATCGTTGGAATCATAGCTAATGTTAATACATTTTGTATTGTATATAAAGAAAAGTTGTAAAACGATTCGTAAATTGTTAATTTTAGATTAATTACAATAAAAATATGAAGGATACAGTATCAGAGGATACTTTAGATGTGCAGGCCGAGGGTAATTCTGGAGGAGGTGTTTCTGAACCTATTGAAACATTGCAACAAGATGCTATTGATGAAAATAACACAGGTTCTGTTAATACTAACTTTAAATCAAGACTACTAGAAAGACTTAAGCCTGAGTCTCAAGCAGGTGAAACTACTGATGGCGTAGATGATAATACGCAGGAGAATGATAAAGACAAAGGTGTTGATTTAGGAGAGTTCAGTAATGTATTAGCTTTGATTGACGAAAAAGCAATAGATTTATACCGAAAGCAAGAAGCTGTAACCAAACCACTGACTGGTCTTTTGATTTTAGAACAGAAATAGAAGAGAAATTAGCAGATATGAAATCTAGAATACCAAAAGGAGATCAAAAAGCAGCTAGCAATTTTGAATTATTTAAAAACTATGTTTTAGGTTTGAAACATAGTACTTTACTTAAAATTGGAGGTACTAGTCCTAAAAACCCAATGAGAGCACTTTTAGAATCTTTCAAAAGTACTCAGGATTATGAAGGTAAGGAGGAACCTGCTGCTTAACCTTTTAACTGTTCAATAAACGCATCGGCGTCTGTAATTAAAACTTCTCTAGGTTTAGATCCGTTAGGAGGACCTACAACTCCAGCCTCTTCTAACTCTTCCAGTAGTCTTGCAGCTCTGTTAAACCCGATATTTAGCCTTCTTTGAAGATAAGAAGAAGAACCTTTTCCTGATTGAACGACTATTCTGATTGCTGATTCGACTAAATTATCTTCTGAAATATCTCCTAATATATCACCTCCTCCGTCAATATCTGCAGTTTGTTTCTCAGTAATTTCAGTAATATATTCAACTTCAGGAGCTTGGTTCTTAATAAAATCTACAACTCTAATAACTTCTTCCTGCTCTATAAATCCACTTTGTAAACGTTCTGATTTTGTTTTGTCAGGAGCTTTCCATAATAAATCTCCTGCTCCCATTAAACTTTCAGCTCCGATTCTATCTAAGATAACTCTAGAGTCAGTAGAACTTGTAACACTCATTCCAATTCGTCCTGGAATATTAGCTTTAATTATTCCAGTAATAACATTAACGGAAGGTCTCTGAGTAGCTAGAATTAAATGAATTCCAACTGCTCGAGCTTTTTGTGCAAGCCTAACAATAGCATTTTCTGTCTCCTGCCTGTTTGCTGTCATCATCATATCTGCCATCTCATCAATCACAACAACAATATATGGCATTGCTGCAAAACCTTTCTTTTTATTAAATGATTCAATATTTCTAACCTGTTCACCTGCAAGATTTGTATACCTAGTTTCCATCTCATTAACTAACCATTTAAAGGCATTTACAACTTTATCCATGTCTGTAATCACAGGAGTTAATAAATGAGGAATTCCGTTATAGTCCATTAACTCAACCTGTTTAGGGTCAACTAGGATTAATTTAACTTCATCAGGAGTTTTCTTCATTATCAATGAAGTAATGAAAGAGTTTGTAAGAATAGATTTTCCTGAACCAGTTGCTCCTGCGATTAAAAGATGAGGCATCTTTTGAATATTGCCAATTACAGAAGAACCATGAATATCTTTTCCAATAGGTACTGGTAATTGAGCTTCAGTTTCATGCATCTCATCAGATTCCATTAATTCTTTAATCTGCACTAGATCTCGATTACTTCTTGGAACCTCAATTCCTAAATAAGTAGTTTCAGGAATACTATCAACTCTAACTGCTTTCGAATCTACTCCAAGAGCTAAAGCTATATTTTCACTTAATGTTGCAACTTTAGATACTTTAATCCCTAAAGGAATATTTAGAGCATATTGAACAACAGATGGACCAACATAGGCATCTTCAACTTTAGCTTCAATACTAAAACTAGCTAAAATCTGTTCAATTATAGCTGCATTTTGTTTGATTGATGCTTCTTTTCCCTTTACCTTCTTATAGGGACTAAGTAAGCTTAAAGGAGGAAGAATCCAATTAGGATATTGAAGAGCATCTCTTTTTAAACCGTCTTCGTCAAGTTCACCTTCAGTGTACTCTATTTCTCTATTTTCAATTTCCTTCTTTTGTTTCGGTTCTTGAATCTTAACCTTCTTTACAAGCTCAGGTTTTTCCTTTTTATGTATTAATTCATTAAAGTCTCCAAATCTAGCAGCTTGTTTTACGTTTGTTTCTGGTTCATCATCTTCTTCATTATCTTCTCCATTTTCTTCATAAAATAATAATCTTCTGATTAAAGCAGTAATGTTTTCAAATAGTTCCTTTGAAACTTCTACAATTTTAGTAAGAGAAACAGATAATGCTACTGGTATTAATAAAGCAATTAAAAGTATCAATATGAATCTAGTTGCTGGTTGAGTTGGAAATCCATCTCCAAAAATTCCTACAATAATAAAGTGACCGATTCTTCCTCCCTCTGTAACTCCAGGGTTAAGCTTAATTTCTTCCCATGAATAGCTAGTAAATGCCGTAAAAAGAGCAGAGAGTAAAATAACTAAAGTACCCTGAGCTACTAAATTTACAAGTCCAGTAAACGGTAGTCGAACTCCAAGGAATTTAAGTCCTAAGAATGTTAAAAAAACAGAAAGAAATAAAGTTGCTTCTCCGAAAAAATATTTAGCTTCTTCAAATATTGTTCCCGTACCATCAGAAACTGTAAAAACTGAAATACCGAAGAAAACTGCTAGAATAATCAATACTAGTCCTAAGAATGTCTGTGTTTCCTTACTATCGTAAGTTATTTGTCTTTTCCTACGCCTACCCATTGCTATATTCTAATCCATAAAAGGCTTTTGCTCAAATAACAATTTGACCTCTAAAGATAGATAATTACCAGATAAGGACAACTGAATTTTATCAAAAAT
>CAZWRA010000021.1:0-23154 GCA_964635995.1 uncultured Candidatus Saccharibacteria bacterium | reverse complement strand
CATTGCAAGCAATTTCGACCGCAAAAGTGGGGATTATCTTCCTTTAGTTTACAAATAGTACTTGCATTCATATTTTTAGATACATCTAAAAAAGCTCCATAGGCGTCTATGGAGCTTAAAATTCTTTAATTTCTATACTTAACTTTAGAAGTCTACTTTAACATTTTGTCGCTCTTCAGCATTCTCAATTTCAAAGAACTCTCTCTTTGAGATATTTAAGAACCCTGCAATAACATTGTTAGGGAATGTAACGATCATTCTATTTAGATCCCTTACAGTTCCGTTGTAATATCTTCTAGCACCTTCTAATTCATCCTCAATTTGTTGTAGAGAATCTTGTAGTTTCTGGAAGTTTTGATCAGCTTTTAGCTCAGGATAATTTTCTGCAACAGCAAATAAAGACTTTAATGTGGATCTAAGCTCACCTTCATACTTACTTAATTCTTCAGGACTTTCAGCTTTCATCATTCCTGATCTAAGTTCAGCTACTTTAGTGAAAATTCCTTCTTCATGTTTTGCATAACCTTTTACTGTCTCAACAAGATTAGGAATAAGATCAAATCGTTTCTTTAATTGAACATCAATACCGCTCCAAGCTTCATCTACTAAAACATTTTGTTTTTGTAATCTATTGTAAAGAGCTATTACGAATAGTACTACAACAGCTAGAAGACCTAGCAATCCTCCAAGTACTGTTAATACTGCACCCATACAGTTAAGATAAAAAATAATTTAAATACATATTAGTGCATTATATTCTTGATTTATAAAAATATAAAGAATAATCATGATACTTTAAAAGTATGTATGTTATAGTTTAAAGATATTACTTCTTAGAAAATGCTTATGTCAGAGCAGCCTATAGAAGCTAACTCTCATACCCCTCCCGCTTGTACAGAGAACGTAATAATTGAAACCGATTTTCATTTGTATGATAAAGAGCGATTATTACAACATATAGTTAACTCAAGTAGTCAAAGAAGAACAATTGTCTCTAAAGTTTATCCAGATGTTTTATCTAATAGTACTGTATCTTGGTTAAAAGAAACTTCAAGTAAACTTAATTCAATGAATCCAAACCAAAGAAAGCTGGAATTACAAAGTATAAGCCATGCTATGGGTGAATACAGCTATTTTATCCCTAAAATTAGAAAAGAATACTCTAAAATAACAAGCTCAAGGGCATTTGTTTTAAGGGAGAGTTAAAGAAATAATTTAAATTTCTTGGTATAATTTCACGCAGAATACCGGATCGTCTAATGGTAGGACGACAGGTTTTGGTCCTGTTAATCGGGGTTCGAGTCCCTGTCCGGTAATTCATTTAACATTGAGCTATTTACAAGTAGTTTAATCATCAAGAAATATGCCGTTACCTATTTTAATCTTTTATCTCCAATTCAGAATGTTTGACCAGCCTACTCAACATCTGTCCTGCAAGATCAAATGGAGCAATAACCATATCAGCCCCAGCTTCTAATAGCAATTTTCTGTATTCTTTACGTTCTGAATTTACGATAACTTCTACTTCAGTGATTTGACTTTTAATCTTTTGAATTAATATTATATTTTCTTCTAACTTTGGAATTGTAGAAATTACAACTCTAGCTTTATGTATATTAGCCTTCTCCATAATTTCATGTTCGATAATGTCACCAAATATTGCCTTATATCCTTTCTTTTTCAAAGCACTTACAACTTCAGGGTTAAAATCCACAGCAAGAACATTTTCTTTTTCTTCCTTAAATTCTTTTAAGATTGCGGATCCAATTTGCTCAATACCAATTACAACAATATGTTTATTCATATCTTCATAAGAAGTTTGTTCTTCAAATGTGTTTTTTCTTTCGAATAGTCTTACTTGTCTTCTAAAAATATTGTACAAACTATCTCCATTCATAATCATATAAGAAGATGCTGCGAATGTAATTATTCCAACTAATGTAACCATAGAAGAAGCTTCATTACTTACATGTCCTAAAGAATTACCTAAGAAAATAACAATTAAACTAAATTCAGAAATTTGTGCAACAGTTAATCCAGACAAGAAACCAGTTCTAGCTTTGAAATTCAATCTTGTTAAGATGATTAGTACAATTAATGGATTACCAACTAATACAAAGAGTGAAAAGAACATTGCAGGAATTAGTGAATATGACAAATTATCTAAATGTAGAGTTGTTCCAAGATGTACAAAGAATATTATTATAAAAAAGTCTCTTAAAGTTCTTATTTTAGAAACAATCTGTAAACTCTCTACAGAGTTTGCTAAAGCAAGACCTGCAAGAAATCCTCCAATTTCTATTGAAAGTCCAATAAATTCAGAACTAACTAATAACGCTATCCCAAAAGCCCAAGCTAAGCTAAATCCAAAAAGAATTTCAAGGTTGTTAGAGATAGAATGTATTAATTTAGGTAAAACAGCTTGGCTAAGGAGGATTGTAATACTAATTATTAATGCTGCTTTAGCAAGAGTTACTACTATTGATATAACTGATACCCCTTCTTCCTTTGAGACTCCATTTAGAAGTAGAAGCGCTAAAATTGCTACAAAATCTTGAATTAAAAGAAAGCCAATAGAAATTTTTCCATATAAAGTATTAAGATCTTTTTTATCTGAAAGAAGTTTAACTATCACAATTGTGCTTGAGAAAGTTAGAGCAATTGCAATATATAAAGATTCTCTTGATTCATATCCTATGATTAAAGCTAATATAAAACCAATAAGAGAAGTAAAAACAATTTGGCCTATACCAGTTAATACAGCAGCTTTACCGACAGAACGCAATTCGCTTACTTTCATCTCAAGTCCTAAGATAAATAACAATAACGTAATTCCAATTTTAGAAAGTGATTCAAGCATAGATTCATGTATAAATAAATCACTTCCAAAGAGAGCTAGAGGCCCAACAATTAAACCTGTAAAAATATATGCGAGTATAGTTGGTAGCTTAAGGAATCTAGTTACTATTGAGAGAACTGAAGATATAATAAAAATTATAGTCAATTCAATTATTATATTGTCCATAAGCTTATATTACACTATTTAAAAATTTTATATCTAAAATCTATCATGATATATTATTGTAGTTAAAGAATATTTCAAATGGAAAAGGTAAAACTTCTTGTTATTTTAGGTACAGATCGTCAAAATAATTATTCTTCTAAAGCACTAACGGTAGTTCAAGAAGTTTTAAATTCAAGAGAAGACTTAGAATATAAAATTGCTAAACCTTCTGACTTTACATATAAATATGATGTAAAAGATCCTAAATTTACCGATTTAACTATATGGGCTGAAGGATTTTTAATTCTAACTCCAGAATATAATCATGGATATCCCGGTACATTAAAAACTCTTTTAGATAGTGAATATGATAACTATGCAAATAAATCTGCAAGTATCATTGGAGTTTCAGATGGACACTTTGGAGGGGCTAGAATGATTGAGTCACTTATTTCTGTTCTGAAAGCGATTGGACTTAAATTTACAAAAAGAGATGCGCATTTTTATTATGTTAAGGAAAATTTCGATCAAAATAAAATTACTGGAGATCCTGTAAGAGAAATCAATGGAATGCTAGATGAGCTTGTATGGCTAACTAGATCTCTTACATATGGAAGACAAAATTTCTAAAAAGTTAACTAACATAGTTGCATTCTAGAATTTTATGATTTAGTATAAGCTATATCAAAAGAATATATTTTTATTTTAATTATATGACAACAATAACTTATAGACTTACAAGCCTTACTTTAGGATTTTTAATGTTAACTTTTTACGCTTTTACTGGATTAGCAGGAGCTGTTAACGTTACACCAGCTTCAGGATCGTTTCCGGCTGGTTCAACACAAACAATTAACATAGTAGCTGCTCCAACTGCTGCAGGACAAAATGCTGCGTCTATAAGGTTGTCAGTTACAGGTATGACTATTACAGGTTATACTAGACCAACTTCATTCATAGGAGTAACTTCTGACTGTAGTGGAGGAACTGATTTTACATCTACACAGGTTTGTGTAAGTATGGCTAAATCTTCTGATATTACAGCAGGTGAATCTCTAGGATCAATCACTGTAACAGTTGGCTCATCAGGAACTGCTACAGTTACTAAAGATTCAGGAACAGCCTACTCTGATGGAACTAATACAACTCCAAGCACTGGTGTTGCTGGAACATACGCAATCTCTTCAACAGAAGAAGGTGGAAGTACAGGAGGAGGTGGAAGTACAGGTGGAGGTGGAACTACAGGAGGAGGTGGAACTCTTCCAAATACTTCTGTAGCTAGATCAAACACAATCTTTATAGCACTTGGGATGACATTCTTATCATTAGGTGCACTATCATATGTTTCAATAGATACATTTAGAAGAAGATAAAATCATTAAAAAATTTAAAGGAGCCTTATAGGCTCGTTTTTTATTACATACTTTTACTATTGCTTAATTTTTTTTTATAAAGCTCCTTTGTCTCATTCAATAAGATTTCTACTTCATCTAATCCTTTATTCCAGAAATCTTTACTTTTAATATCAATATTAATCGCTTTAAGTAGTTCCTCAGGAGATCTGTAGTTTCCAGCAGAAAAGAATACCTTTACTTCATTAATGAACTTAGAATCGTCTTTAACCATGCTTTGAAGTGATTTCGAAACTAGCAGCCCAAATGCGTATGAATAAACATAGAAGAATGATCTAAAGTGGGAAACATATGTCCACCAATTTTCTGAACCTTCACTTTGTATTACGTAATCACCCATGTATGACTTCATATGTTTAGTGAAAATAGCACCAATTTCTTTACTAGATAAATAACCCTTTTCTCTAAATGAACTATGTAACTCAGTTTCAAAATTATAAAAAGCAATTTGTCTAAAGATAGTTGAAATATCAGAATTTAATTTCATCATTTGAATTGAAAATCTCAACTTATCATCAGCTTCTTTTAATAATTCATTTAAAACAAAATCCTCACAGAAAGTACTTGCAGTTTCTGCTGTGCACATTGGGAAATCAAAATTTAGAGCATTTTGGATTTTCGATAATTCAAAATTAATTACATGCCCAAATTCATGAGCCATTGTTAATATGTCATTTAGGGACTCTGTGTAGTTTAAAAGAATAAATGATGGCTGATTTTTTCTGTTTGCCATTGTGAAAGCTCCACCTCTTTTACCTTTCTTTGGAAAAACATCTACTTGGTTATTATTAAATAAATCTTTAAATATTCTTGAAAAGTCTGAATCTAGGTTTTCAAATGTTTTATCAACAATATTATATGCCTCTTTAAAACTATATTTCTTTTTAATTTCAGATACCTCAATGTTTCTTTCATGGTATTCAAGCTTATCTAAGCCTAAAACTTCAGCTTTTAGTTTATAAAACTCTTTAGCAATATTAAATCTCTTAGAAACAACAGAAACTAATGTATCTACAGTTTCAGCGTCGACATCATCGCTAATAAATCTTGATTCATCAGCACATTTATAACCCCTTAGATTATCGTTAATCTGCTTGTTTTCTAAAACTGAGTTGATTTCATGCTCAGCAATATCTAAATGCTTAATAAGAATCTCATTAAATACATCAGCTGCTGTATCTCTGATCTTTTTATCTTTATTACTTAATAGCTCAAGAATTTCAGAAAAATTTTTAACTGATTTTTTACCTTCGTCATCTAAAACCTCCCTTTCCTCCTTAGACATAAGAGCTGAAACCATTAAAGTCCAATTTGAATGAGAGACTTTGGATTTTAAATTAAGAATGTTCTCTTCTTTTTCAGATAAAACATGTTTACCTGATTTAAAAAGGCTTTCTAAGAAGTGTTTATAGTCTTTTAATAAATCAGATTTTAAACATTCTTTTTGAAATGATTCTTTTACTTTCGAAAGCTTAATAGTAAAGAATTGAATTCTGTTATAAAGATCAACTGCTTCTTTATATATTTTATTATAGTTTGCTTTAACTTCAGGATCATTTTGATCAAGAGATTGTTTCATTGAATAGTAAAGCCATTCATCTTCAAATGTACCGTGATTTTCAGCCCAAAGATTAAACTCATCTAAAGCTTCCTTTAACGTTGCAACATCACTTAACCATTTTTCATTTTTGCTCCATTTCTTAATGAACTCTTCAGTTACTTTTAAAGTTTCATTATGAACTTTTGAAAAGTCTGATCCATTCTTAAGAATCTCTAGATTCCAGTTAGTATTATTTGACATTGGGATTTTTAAACTTTGCTATTTTATCATGGTAGTAGAGTTAAGTAATTTGATAAATGCTTACATGTTATAAATCTGTCATGGTGAGGCTCTGAGCTTGCCCTGAGTTTATCTAAGGGAACCATGATCGTATTGTTTTAACTTATAAAAGCATTCATGCTTCGAGATCCTCAGGGTGACATCCTATGGTAGGTCTCTTATAGAATTATTGTTAAAAAACATTTAAACTCAGAAATATGAAATACAAAATTCCAAAAGCTCCAAAATTCTCATTACCATTAATAGGACCAGGAATAGTTTTAATAGCTATGGGTCTTGGTTCAGGTGAATTCATATTATGGCCATATCTTGTAGCAGAATTCGGATTCGGGATAATATGGGGAGCTTTTATTGGGGTTACTACACAATATTTTGTAAGTAATGAATCAGGAAGATATACAATAGCTACAGGTGGTAGTATTTACTCTGCATTTATTAAACTTAGTAAACTATTTCCCTACTGGTTTATTATTTCTACTTTTGCATCTTTTGCTTGGCCAGGAATTATTGGAGCTGGAGGCACAATTTTTGCTTATTTATTTAATATAAGTGATGCAAGAGTTCCTACAATTATAATGCTACTTATTATTGGATGTCTTCTTACATTTAGCGGAAAGGTATATTCTAATTTAGAAAAACTTCAGAAATTATTTGTTGGAATTTCTCTACCTGTACTATTTGTAATAGCATTGCTCTTAATTGATTTAGAAACTATTAAAAGTATTTCAGGTGGTTTTATAGGAATAGGAGAAAGATATTTTCTTTTTCCTGGTTCAATTTCTTTAATGGCATTCTTAGGAACAGTAGCGTATTCAGGAGCAGCTGGCAATCTAGTTCTGTCTCATTCATTTTATGTTTAAGACGAGGGAATAGGAATGGCCAAAAATTTCGATACACAAATTGATAGGAAAAAAAGAAGTAAAGAAATTCCTTTAGGAGTTGAAGTAGAAGAAAATGATGAGAATGTAAGAAATTTTAAGAAATGGTTTAATTTAACTTCTAAAGAGCAACTTATTAGCTTTTAGTTTATTGGATTATTAACAATAACATTACTTACAATTATCGCTTACTCACTCACATACCCTTTTAAGGGTGAAGAAGGGCTAGACTTTGTGTTTCTACAAAGTAGTGCATTAGACACTCAATTTGGGCCTATTGTAGGGATATTTTTCTTAGTTACAGGAATAATATTTCTATTTACAACCCAGTTAGGTGGTTTTTGAAACTACATCTAGAATTATGACTGAGAATATTCAATTATCGTTAAAGTCATTAAGGGATAAATATAATAGAGAAAGTATTTATTTCTTTTTTCTATGGGCACAAGTTTTAACTGCAATTGTTATAACTCTTTTTAATGTAGCTCAACCAATCCAGCTATTAATACTACAGACATTCTTTAGTGCTCTGTCTATGTTTGTACTTTCTGCACTGGTATTATGGTTAAATAATTCAAGATTCCTACCTTTTAGAATGAGACCAGGAATATTTAGAAATATAATGCTTCTTTTCTCAACACTTTTCTTTGGAATTTTCGTCTTACTCACAATATTAGATTTAGTATGAACAATTCTGTTCTAGTTTTAGGTGGTACTGGATTTGTAGGAGAAGACATTATTTATGGGGATATAAGAAATATTGAAGAAATTGCAGATGATATAAGAAGCTTTAATCCTATTGCACTTATTTACTCTATAGGATTAATTCGTGAAGATAGTAAAATAAATTCATTGATTTCCATTACAATTGGGCATTGAGTGCATTTAATGCATCTAAAACTGCAGGTATTCCTAAATTTATTTATATAAGTGCTAATGGTGCAAAAGAAGTAGGAACTCAATATCAAGAATCAAAGTATAAATTTGAACAAGATCTCATAAAACTATCAGAAAACTATACGATTATCAGACCATCATTAGTTTTGGACAGTTCAGAAAAATATAATTTTAATCATGAATTGGACTTTCTTACTAAATTTCTTCTTGTTCCTTTAATAAATGGGGGCAAATATTTACTAGCTCCAGTTTACAGAGGTGATTTATCTAACATTATTGTTAAATGTTTATATAATGATAAGACAAAAAATAAAACTCTAACTGTTTGTGGTCCTAAGAAGTATACTTTTAAAAATATACTTAGCATATTTGCACATAATAGAAATAGAAAAATAATTTTTCTCTCTATTCCATTTAAACTAATAAAACCCTTGGTTAAATTTCTAGAAAAATACAAATGGTTTCCAGCTACTGAAGATCAATTAATGATGTTGATTGAAGGTAATATCTCATCTGATAATAAAGTTTGGGTTGATTTAAATGTAACTCCATCAGATATAAAAGAGCGTTTAGTATAATTTCTTTAATTAGACTACATAAGGTAAAATTACACATGGATCAAAAGAAATTTCTAACAATTTTACCTATAATTTTCATAATTATTGTTGTAATTATTGTTTTAATAATACATTTTCTTAATGAAAATGAAGATTCAAGCGTTTTAGGAGTAAGTTGTAATGAAACCTTTGCTGATGAAGGATTAGGTATTAACTTTGATTATCCCTGTGATTGGGAGGTAAATTTAGAAACTACTCTTTGGGATAGTTTTGTTTATAACGAAGAAAATAGATATGGATATGTAGCAGAAAAGTATCACATACGACTTAAAGAAGACGATCAGGAAATATTAATCAGGGTGATTTTGGCAGATACAAAGGGAAGTATTATTTCAGTTGAAAACAAGTATGAATATGAAATTATTGAAGATAAGTTATTAAGATTTTCTAAAGAAGAAAATAAATATAAATATGGAGAGAAAGTTAATTGTTCAGATATAAAATCTAATCAAAATGCTGGAAATATTACTGGAAATACATGTACTAGAACAATGGTATTTGGAATAAGTGATAATTTTCCTGCAATTGTAGAAGTATTTAATCCAAATAATCTTGAGCTTACAGATAATTTTGTTTCTTCAATTTTGGATTAATGGCTGAAGGGATAAAAACCGAAATAACTGATAGAGACGAACTTTTCACAAAACAAGATATACCTGAATTTGATGCATTAATCGATTACACTGATAGTATTTGCGCAATGTGTGTTTTAGCTAACGAGAAATGGAGACATTTTTTAAGTTCAGAAGAAGAAGTTAGAATTGATCAACGATTAAAAATGATGTTTAAACTTGGACATATTCGCGATACAGATATAGTAACCTTAAGAGCTCTGCTTAATTTGGAAGCATGTTCAATTGTAAGATATTTTACAAAAGAAGTGCTTCAGGATCAGATAGGAAGTAATGTAAGGGATATTGTATTAAGGATAAGGGAATTTCCTATGTATGCTGACCATGATACTGTGCTAGAAATGGTTATAAGCGGGTATGGTGATAATGATTGTTTCCTTGAAAAGGTTGTTAGAAATAAACTATTTACAGCAATTTATAGGTTTGATTTTCCATTAATTAGAGACTATTTAGAGAAAAGCAGACGTGCCTTCAACCCAAGAATATATATGACAGATGAATTTTAGTGATAAAATGTTAGGTTTAAAAGATAGATGTGTACGCAATTGAAGCAGTTAATTTAGTAAAAAAATATAAAAGAGCAAAATTTAATGCTGTTGATAATATTGACTTAGCAGTAGAACAAGGAGAAATCTATGGATTTTTAGGGCCTAATGGAGCAGGAAAATCTATAGCCATAAATATGTTTGTAACTTCACTTTTCCCAACTCAAGGTACCGTTAAAATTTTAGGAATAAATACATTAGAATCTCCAAATGAAATTAGAAATATTATAGGAGTTGTTTATCAGAAACCAAGTCTAGATGAAAAGCTTACTGCTGAGGAAAATTTAAGATCCCAAGCTATTTTATATAATTTAACAAATTGGACTCCTACTTATAAATCTACAGAAAAAGAATATAAGGAGAGAGTAGAGAAACTTCTAGAAATTGTTGGATTAAGAGATCGAATGCATGATATTGTTAAAACCTTTAGTGGAGGAACGAAACGAAGATTAGACATTGCTAAAGCACTTCTCCATACTCCTAAAGTTTTATTTTTAGACGAGCCAACAACTGGTATCGATCCTCAAAATAGAAGAGAAATCTGGGGATATTTAACTGACTTACAAAAGACTGAGAAATTTACTATCTTTTTAACAACTCAATACCTTGAAGAAGCAGAAATTTGTAATAGAATAAGTATTATTGATAAAGGTAAGATTCTAGTTACAGATACTCCTTCAAACTTAAAAAAACTAGTTGGAGATGAACTACTTTACATAAGTCCTCTTAATGGCAATGAGGATAAACTTGAAAAAGAGTTAAATAGGAAAGGTATTCAATTTCAAACTGATAATATTGGTAACTTTGTAATTGATTTAAAGAGGGGAGCAGCACAAAAAGTAATCAGTGAGATCGAAACTGAACTAGATGAAATAAATATTAAAAGACCTTCTTTAGACGATGTATTTATTAAATTAATTGGAAGAAAAATATAATGAATTTAAAATCTGAATTCAATAAAACAATAATGTTAGCTTGGAGGGATGTTATGAAGCTTCTAAGAGATCGACCAAGACTATTAATAAGCCTCTTCTTTCCGGTTATGTTCATGATTGTTTTTGGAGTAACTCTTGATTCTGGTCTAGAAAGTCTAGCTGGAGGAAGTTTCAATTTACTGCCTGATGGGTTCTTTTTAAATTATGTTTTTGCAGGAATTCTTGCTCAATCTATTTTTCAAACAAGCTTCTCTGGAATTGTCTCTTTAGTTTCAGATAGAGAAGAAGACTTTTCAATGAGTATTTTTGTAGCTCCAATCTCAAGATTTTCAATAGTAATAGGTAAAATCATAGGAGAAAGTATTGTAGCTTTCATTCAGGTGTTTGGAATTATTATTTTTGGGTATATTTTGGGAATAACAATTCCTTTTGAAAGGTTACTTTATGTTCTACCTTTCGGTATATTATTTGCAGTCACTGGAGGTTGTTTAGGACTTTTAGTGGCTAGTAGGATTGAAGGGCGTGAGAATGCACAAAGAACATTCCCATTATTGATTCTTCCATTGACATTTCTGAGTGGTGCATTTACACCAGTATCAGAGCTTCCATGGTGGTTAGATATTATTAAAAATCTTAATCCAATGTATTATGCTGTAGATTTAAGTAGAAATATTATCTTCGGAGACTCTAATAATGTTATACAAGACTTTACAATAAATAATACATTTATATTCGATCTTGTTATATTACTAGTATTAGGAGTATCATTTCTCATATTAGGAACTTACCTTTTCACAAGAAAGGAAGGAAATCGATGAGTGATTCAGTAATTAAAGTAAAAAATTTCTCCAAATCTTTCGGTAGAAAGAAAGTCATCAATAATTTGTCTTTTGAGGTAAAGAAAGGAGAGATCTTTGCTTTCTTAGGTGCAAACGGTTCAGGAAAAACTACTACAATCCGGTCTTTACTTAATATTTATTCTGAAGATGAGGGTGAACTTGAATTATTTGGTGAAGAGTTTACACCTGAACTTTCAAAGAAAATAGGATATTTACCAGAAGAGAGAGGTTTATATTTAAACATGACTGTTATAGAAACACTTGTATATTTTGCTGAATTAAAGGGTTTAAACCATTCTGAGGCTGTTGAAAAATCTAAGAGTTTCTTAAAAGAAGTTAAATTAGAACAAAAAGAGAAGAGTAAAATTAAAAGTTTATCTTCTGGTCAACAACAAAAAATTCAGCTTGGAGTTAGTATGATTCATGATCCATAGCTTTTAATACTAGACGAACCAACAAAAGGTTTAGATCCTGTTAACAGAAGATTACTAATGGATATGATTGAAGACAGGAATAAGAAAGGGGTAAGTGTTATTTTCAGTACTCATATAATGGAAGAGGCCGAAAAAATAGCAGATAGAGTTCTTTTAATTCATAAAGGAAAAGCAGCAGAGTATGGAGAATTGAAAGAGGTTAAGGATAAATATTCAGAAGGGAAATTCTTTGTTGAAACTAAAGATAAAATAACTTCTACTGATGATTTTACAGCAAAAAATGTTAAAGAAGGGT
The DNA here is from genome assembly GCA_964635995.1 of uncultured Candidatus Saccharibacteria bacterium. Lineage (GTDB taxonomy): Bacteria > Patescibacteriota > Dojkabacteria > J137 > J137 > JAGQLF01. The sequence continues at coordinate 10,826 of CAZWRA010000021.1, read as the reverse complement.
ACATTCTAGATTTATAAGAAAAAGTAGAACCAGAAGCTGTATTGAAGAATTTAGTTAGTAAAGGAGTTAGAATTTCTGGATTTAACAAAATATTACCAACATTAGAAGAAATTTTTATAAAAATAACTAAATGATAAGAGTTATAGCTAAAAGAGAATATTTTGCTGTTGTTAAAAAGAAGAGCTTTTGGTTGTCTACTCTTTTATTTCCTATATTTATTGGAATTATTGCTTTCATTTCAGGTTTTGCTTCAAATCAAGCGGATGAATTATTTACAGTAGATGGTGAATTAGCTGAAGGTGAGCAGATTCTTATAATGGACAATTCAGGAATTATGTCTACTGATATATTACCAAAAGGATTTAATATAACTGATTCAAAAGAAGAATCTATTGAATCTGTAAAACAAGGAGAAGCAAAAGCATTTTTCTTTTATCCTGAAAATCTTTCTGAAGAAAAAACTGAGATATATTCTGAGTATGAAAGTCCCCTTTTAACAGAAAGTTATAACTTGTTAGCTGAGAACTTGGTTAAATCTTCAATAATAATGACATTACCTGAAGAAGAAGCTCTTCTTCTAAATACTAGCTTAGACTTTGCAGTTACGAATTTTCAAGAAGGTGAAGAAGTTGATAGATCTTTTGAGACTTTTATTATTCCTGGAGTTGGGGTTGTAGTATTCTTTGTATTAATGACATTCGGTTCTAGCTTTATGCTTTCAAGTGTTTCAGAAGAAAAGGAGAGTAGAATGATTGAAATTATTTTATCTTCAATTAAACCAAGAACTTTAATATTAGGTAAATTAATAGGACTTTTAGGTGTAGTTATTACTCAAGTAATTCTTTTAGTTGTAATGGCATTTGGATCATTGCAGATATTTAATGTTGTGTTACCTATAGATTTTTCATCAGTACCATTTGACCTAGGATTAATATTACTCACTGCTATGTACATTCTTTTAGCTTTTATAGTAATTGCAAATTGTATGGTAGGCGTAGGAGCTGCAGTTCCTACACTAAAAGAAGCTCAAGGACTATCTTCTATTTTTATTATGTTAAGTATTTTCCCTATTTACCTAGTTTCATTTATTCTTGCTGATCCAGACAGCTTGTATGCTGTTGTTTTAAGTCATTTACCATTAACGGGCGCATTTACAATTCTTTTTAGAAATGTCGTTTCTGATATAAGTATTGTTGAAATAGGAACCACCTTACTATCGTTAATTTTTCAAGTACTTATTACTTACTTTTTTGCAATAAAAACTTTTGAGCTAGGTGCGTTTAAATTCAATGATTCAATAAACTTAAGATCTTTATTTAAGTTTTAATGATAGAATAGCTTCTGTTTAGTAATTGCTTAATAGATGAAAAAAGTAGGTTTTGATAGAATAATTAGTATTAAAAAATGAAATGTTTTCGATAATAATTCCTGCTTTAAATGAGGAAAAGGACTTACCTAAATTATTAGAAAGTCTTAAAAATCAAACTAAAAAAAACTTCGAAGTTATTGTTGCAGATGCATTCTCTAAAGATAGAACTAGAGAAATAGCTAGAAGTTACGGAGCTAGGATTGTTGATGGTGGGTTAATATCTTTCGGCCGAAATGCTGGAGCTCGTGTAGCAAAATATGATATTTTTATCTTTCTTGATTCTGATGTTTGGGTTGAGCCAAATTTTATCGAAATAGTAGAGAAATCTTTTGTAAATACCGATTTAGATATTACAAGTGTATACACCTTCTGGGATACAGACAGTTTTAAAGCAAATTTTGCATATGCAATGTGGGATGTATTTAAATTTCTAAGACAGAGAAATAAAAGACCAGATGGAACAGGAAATGGGATTATTGTTAGAAGAAAAGCGTTTGAAGAAGTTAATGGATTTAGTGAGCAACGAAAAATTGGGAATGATTCTGATTTCATTGTTAGAGTTGCGCTTGCTGGATATAAATTTAGAATGATTAAAGTAAGAGTACATCCCTCCCCACGTCGTTATAAAAAATATGGATTATTTAGAGTATGGATTGGGAATTTTATGGCTGGATTAGTTAAAGTAACAGATGCAGAAAAACAAGAAAGGGCATTAAGAATTTATGGTGGATGGGGTAGACATAACAATGGGAAGAATGGTAAAAAGGCTCTGAATAAATAACATTTATGGAAAAAACCTTACTGATGTGTATGGAGTTCTAGAGCATCTTGAGGAAGAGCTAGATTCAGATATAGTAAGCAGGTTCTACAAATATTATATTATTGATATAATTAACGCTCTATCTGGACAATGCGGCAATTGTGCAAATCTTAATATCGTAAATCCAAATGATTACGTTGAGTTACATTGTAGAGCAGGGCATAACCCAAGAGACTTAGAAATTAAAAGAGATATTATCAAAAAAATCACTCTTGGCTTAATTAAAATCTACTGTTCTGATCAAGAGCCTTTAGAGAGTATAGACATTGATGGTAATCCTGCTAGAAACACTCAAATGAATCAAAAACCTATTGCTTCTGAAGATGATTTCGAGCAATAAACTTGCTAAATTACTTCGTACTTTTGTAGAATTCAGCAAGTTATTTTTCCTAAATGCCTAATAAAGCTTTTGAATTTCAATTTTCAGATGAGAAAAGGATGAAAATAAAAAATCCTACAGAGTATTATCTATGTCTATATGAGCGATTTCTATTAGGAAAATTGTGGGATGTAGAAGAAGAATTGTTAGAACCAGAGCTTGTTGATGAAGATGCAGCTAATCATGTAGAGTATGGGCAAAGAAATAAACAACGATGCATTCCGGATCATACAAGAACAAGAGCATATGAGAGAGGATTAATTCATGTCTTAATGAAGCATACCCCAGAAGAACTAATGAATGGAAACTTAGAGCAATAAAAAACGACTCTTTCCGAAGAAAGAGTCGCGGTGTTACATTATCTAATTTATACTACTTCTTTTTTTCCTATCCTTCAACAACTTCTCCTTCTTCAGGTTCCTTTTTATCATCTTTTGAATTTTCAGCTTCAGCACCAGAGTCTTCATAAACTTTAGCTCCTACTTCTTGCATTAAGTTCATTAACCCACTTGATAATAATTTAAGTTTTTCAAGATCTGCATCTTCTTTCGCAAGTTCATCTTTAATATCTTTATTTTTATCTTCAATATTTTTCTTATTTTCCTCATCAATTTTATCAGCATGATCTTTTAGAAGTTTTTCTGCTTGGAAAACATAACTATCTGCATCGTTTCTTACCTTCAGTTTTTCAATTTCTTCCTTATCTTTACTTGCATTTTCCTCAGCTTCTTTTACTAATCTATCTATTTCCTCTTGTTCAAGTTGAGTAGAAGCTGTAATTGTAATGTCTTGCTCTTTTCCTGTTCCTTTATCCTTAGCTTTAACATTTAGAATTCCGTTGGCATCGATCTTAAAAGTGACTTCGAATTGAGGAATACCTCTTGGTGCTGGTGGAATTCCGTCTAATCTAAAAGTTCCTAATACTTTATTATCTTTAGCTAATGGTCTCTCACCTTGAAGTACTTTAACATCAATCGCTGGCTGATTATCAACTGCAGTTGTAAATCTATCTTCAGATTTTTCAGTAGGAATTGTTGTATTTCTAGGAATTAATACATGCATTTGACCTGCATTAACCTCTAACCCTAAAGATAGAGGAGTTACATCTAAAAGAGTAATATCATCTACATCACTATCTCCAGCTAGTACAGCTCCCTGAAGAGCAGCTCCTACTGCAACAACTTCGTCAGGATTAACAGATATGTTTGGTTCTTTTCCGAAAAATTCTTTAACTTTATTCTTAACTAATGGCATTCGGGTCATTCCTCCAACCATTACAACTTCGTTAATTTCACTTTTTTCAATATCTGCATCTTTTAAAGCCTGTCTTACAGATTCGAAAGTTTTATCTACAAGATCAGAAACTAATTTTTCAAACTCTGATTTAGTTAGAGTTTTTCTAAAATGTTTAGGTCCTTTGGCGTCAGCAGTTATGTATGGAAGATTGATTTCTGTCTGTTCACTTGAAGACAGAGCAATTTTTGCTTTTTCTGATGCTTCTTTTAGTCTTTGTAAAGCTGCTGGATCATCTTTTAAATCAATACCTTGTTCCTTTTTGAACTCTTCAACTAGAAAATCTATTAATCTCTGATCAAAATCATCTCCTCCAAGATGTGTATCTCCTGAGGTAGACTTTACTTCATAAACACCATCTCCTATTTCTAATATTGATACATCAAATGTTCCTCCTCCTAAATCATAAACAACAATTGTTTGATCTCCTGTTTTTTCTAAACCGTAGGCAATTGCAGCTGCTGTTGGCTCGTTAATAATTCTCTTTACGTCTAACCCAGCGATTTTTCCTGCATTTTTTGTAGCTTGTCTTTGAGCATCGTCGAAGTAAGCTGGAACTGTAATTACAGCTCCCTCAACTTTTTCACCAAGAAATGCTTCAGCATCTGCTTTAATTTTAGCTAAAACTTTAGCTGAAACTACTTCAGGAGCAACCCATTCATTACCAAGTTGAATTTCTACACCTCCTTTTGAGCTTTCTCTGACTTTAAAAGGAAGAAGATCAACATCTTTTTTTACAGCTGCATCGGAAAACTTTCTTCCAATAAGTCTTTTGATTGAATAGAAGGTTTGTTCAGGGTTAGTAACCATTTGGTTCTTAGCTGCTGTACCTACGATTTCAGACTTATTATCAACATCAATAGCTACAACTGAAGGAGTTGTTCTATTTCCTTCTTTATTAGTAATTACCTCAGGTTTACCTCCTTGAACAAAAGCAAACGCTGAGTTTGTTGTTCCTAGGTCAATACCTATAATTTTACCCATATTTATATATTAATAATTATTTTAAAAAACACTTAACGTCATGACGTACTCGATCCGGCATCTAGATTCTGAAACTCCGTGCCTGCGCAGGCAGGAGTTCAGAATGGCGATACGTGGATTTAATTTCAAAGTATACATAAATATTACAATGCTAGCAGAATTGAGTCAAGAGTGCTAAACACCTACTTGTTTTAGAGAAATAGTGTTGCCAAAAACTGGCAATAAAGTCTATAATCTCCAGTTCTATATAAAAATTATATTTCATATTATTTTATAACTATGTATGCATTCTATCTGCAGCTATTAGATTTAGCTGAATTCTCTATTATTAAGGCATTTCTTGTCTTTTTCATTTTTGTTTGGTCAATATGGTTTTCGAAATTAGTTGCATCAAAATTATATAAACCTGTAAAAAAGGAACATAGACTACCTTTTTCTGTAATAATTCCTGTTTATAATGAGTCTTTAGAGCTTTTTGAAAAAGTTTTGAAAAGTATTAAAGATAGAGGTCCATCTCAAATTATTGTTGCAGTTGATTGAGGTAATAAGGCTATAGCTGAACTAGCTAGAAATTATACTAATGATGTTTTAGTTCTAGAAAAGGTTGGAAAAAGAAAAGCAATTTTAAAAGCTAGTGAAAGATTGAACTATGAAAGTTGTGAAGTTGTTATTATCGTAGATTCTGACACTTATTGGACTGATACAACATTAAATATTCTTAAACCTTTTCAAAATAAAAAAGTTGGAGGAGTAACTGGAATGCATTTAATTTTTAATGAAGATAAAACTTTTAGTAGAAGAATTGCAAGTTGGATGGAAAGATTAAGATTTTCATTAGTCTTACCTGCACAAAGTATATTTGGAGCTGTTTTCTGTCTACCAGGAAGAACTATGGCATTTAGATCTTCAGTATTTCAAAAAGCAGTGAAGGCTTTAGTAAATCAAAGAATATTAGGTGTTGACATAGTTACTGGAGATGATAGAGAACTTACAACTCAAGTTTTAAAACAAGGATATAAGACTGTTTATCAATCAGACTCAATAGTTTACACAGATGCTCCAAATACATCATTAAACTTCGCTAAACAGCAATTAAGATGGTATATAAGTGTAATTAGAGAAACATTAGCCAATCTATTTTTCTACTTTAGAAAATCACCTGTTGCTGCATTCTGGTCTCTTGAATTCATTTTTAGTTCTTTATTCTTTGTAGGTATTGTAGCTGCAACTATCATTAAATATCTAACAGGATATAATGAGCTTATTCCTAGTGCTACACCTGCAAATTTTCTAGAAAATATATGGATTCATATTCTTTTGACTATTCTAGGTCTTTTAGTAGGGTATTACATTAGACAATACATGGTTTTAAGACAGAAACCTTCTAATGTGTTTCTTATGCCATTATTCATACTGTTTATGTTATTCATCTTGTTACCAGTTAAGATAATTGCAACTTTTTCTTTTATGGAGCAAGGATGGAATACTAGAAAAAACGCAACACAGTCAGACCCAACTCAGAGATTTAATATTCTAATGGCAAGAACTACAAGCTTTGCTTGGGGATTGATCCTTACTTTAATAATTATTCCTGTAGTATTTCTTTATGAAATTAGTTATTTAGAAATACCTGCAGATATTGTTTTAGCAGGAGAAGGTATTGAGTATTATTATGAGAAAAATAATATACAAAATGAAATTTTAGTTGAAGAAACACCAATAACGAGGGTTCAAGTAGTTAATAATGATGTTAAACAAAAAGTTTCATCAAAGACTATTATTGAAGAAAAAATAATTAAAGAAGATTTTGTATATGTAGCAAAATCTGGTGATTCATATATATCTATTGCTTTGAATGCTTTAAAGGATTATGAATCAGATAGAGATATAAGATTTGAGAATTGGAAGAGAACATATATTGCAACTGTAATAGGTAACAATATGAATTCAAAACCACTTCTATTAAATGATGTAGTAGTGATAAGAGCAATAGATATTGAAAATTTTTCTGATGATCAACTTTCAGAGTTCCAAATAAATTATTGGAAGAATGCTTCTAACTAATAGAAAAAGGATGGCTAAGCCATCCTTTTTTTTATGCCTTGTTACTAATCTTTCAAAATATTAAAATCATAAATACTTATTACATTTTCATTATGTTAGGTAATGCACCAGTTCATACTTGGATTCCTGCAGTAGATTTAGATCGAGCTAAAAAATTCTATACTGAAGTTTTAGGTTTAGAAGTTGAAGACGATACTTCTATGCCTGGATTAGTTTTATTAAAAGCAGGAGAGAATACTAGAATAATGCTTTATGTTAGAGGAGCTACAAAAGCTGACCATACTGTTTGTGCATTTATTGTTGATTATATAGATAAATATGTTGACGGATTAGTTGAAAGAGGAGTTAAGTTTGAGCATTATAATATGGACATGCTTCAAACTGACGAAAAAGGTGTTGCAAGAATGGATACTGCAACAGCTGCGTGGTTTAAAGATACAGAAGGAAATATTTTGAGTTTGAATGGGAAGGTTTAAATGTCATTATATATTATAGACTGATTGTGATAACAATATTACTATATTGTTTCTAAAGAGAGAGTTGTAATGTTTACTAGATTTTGTGATGCTTTTAACAAATCAATCCCCTTCTGCGTCATCATAGTATAATCTAGTGATAAAACTTTTAGACTTCTACTCTTTTTTGAATCTGCAATAACTTTAGCTCCTTTATCAGTTATGTTACAAAGATTTAGTGAGAGTTCGATAAGATTAAAGTCATCGTGATTAAAAAGTAACTCAATTGTAGTATCTGTAATATCATTTGAATCAAGAATCAGTACTTCAAGAGTTTTTAATATTCTATTCTCAATTATTAATTTTACAACTTCATCATCAAGGTTATTAACAGATAGATTTAATACTTTTAACGAAGGAAAAGAGAGTCTTTAAAATAGATTTTTAATTCCATAGGTAGTAAAGTTATTATCATCAAGAAGAAGTTTTTGAAAAACTGGTGTTTTTAAAATCTCATGTTTGATTCTAGAAATGTCTCTATCTGATAGTTCTTGGCCGCTGTAGTTTAAAATATGATCATCCATAAATTTAACATAGAGTGTAAATCAATATTATTTTAGAGCTATTTCCCAACAATTACCTTAGCAGATTTTAAAACTCCATCCTTACCTCTAAATTTATAAGCTGAAGAAATTACAGCTATAACTTTATTCTTCATTTCAGGATTAGGAATAGCTTGAATTGCTTCCATTGTCTCTTTGTTAAAATCATCTCCAGGGCTAACTTGTATTGTCTCTACTCCGGCATTCATTGCTGTAATTTTAAGTTTCTCTCTAGCATTTTTAATCGATTCTATTGATCTTTCTAAGTTCAATTCTTGATCGTCAAGAGCTAGACCTAAATCATCGTTAATTTCTAATAGTTCCTGGATAATCCGTAGATTAGCAATAGCTCCAAAAGTAGCTTTCTCCTGTTCTATTCTCCTTTTATAATTCTCAAAATCAGCCATTAATCTTATTCTTTTTTCCTTTTCCAATTCAAGTTCGCTTACTTCATTAACAGTTACATTAACCTCAGAACTTAGAGGAGTACTTGGGATATAAATAAGAACCTCTTCACCCTTAATTTCTAAAATCTCGAAACCATCACTAGCTTTTTGTGCTATTGCTATTTCAGTCTCGATTAGAAAGTTTTTTACATCTTCATAGTTCTCTACAGCGTAGTCAGGAGCTCCAAGATAAGGTTTTTCTTTATCTGGTTTTCTTATCTTAATTAATTTAACGGGACCTTCAACAGTTTCGATTTCATCAGTTAGAAGATAAGTAATTCCTGTATTTGTCTCACTATAGACCTGTCCGATGTTACTTGCTTGTTCATTGTATTCGTCGTACTCAGTTGGCGATGAACTAAATACTGCAACATAATCTAAGCTTGTATTTATATTTCTTAATTTTTCTTCTCTTAATATTTGAGATTTTTCTACTATTTCTTTAATTCTTGGAATTAGTGGTTTCATATATTCATTCTTTAACTAGAAAAATTGTAGCACAAATGCAGTAGAGCTGAGAGTTACTTGCTTAGTAAGTATGATTAATCTAGCTTTAGTTCTATTAATAATTCACTTAAAGTTTTGTATGAATAAATTTTATTAGTAAGAACATTGATAGCTCCCGAAATTTTATTAATTTCTCTATAAATTGCAATAATAGGAATGTTTAATATGTTTGCCCATCCTAACTCTGTTCCTTGTCCTGTTGATGGAAAGCTAACCTCTGCTAAAACTAAATTACAAATTCCAGATTTAAATAAATCTAAGGTATTAAATTGTTCACTGCTTTCTTCATGTGGAAGTATAAATTCATAATCATTGTTCAAGCTTGAGTTTCTTAATGTTTCATATAGCTCTTTATTAAAATCAAAGGAAGTTGAATGAGATACATAAATATTCATGATTTATTTTAGCATTAATGTATTTTCAAAAAAGAGTTGTTTATTTAATCTAAATGTTTTATTTTTGCTTAACATTTTTATAAATACAATGGATAGAGTAGAGATAATAAAAACCGTTTACAATGATCAAATAGATAGTGAGTTAATGCTTATTGAAGACACTATACATAGTCTGGGAATTGATGAAACTCCTTTAAGTAATTTTTTAGACTCAGAGATCTTTCCTTATTTTAACGATATTCGAAACAAGGAATTATTTCTATGTTAAGAACAGGGATTGAAGAAAATAAACTAGATGAAGTTATGCAAATTTTATTTCTTCCATCAGAACCAAATGAAGAAAGGCTTAATATATACAAACAAAGACATAGAGAGATTTATGAGAAGCGTTCTAGTGAGCTTGCAGAAATGATGATTGATGGGGTTAATAATATGGTTCTTAGAAGTGGAATGTATGGAGGAAAGTCTACTGAAGCAACCCTAATGTTACAAAAGTTACAAGCAAGAGGATTTAGCTCAACAGTTTTAATTGCTGGAGTTTTAGGAGATGATTTTACAACTTCTAGGTGTTTAGAGGGAGACGAAGCTGTTTTACATGCAGAAATGGTTTTACCTGACTCCATAGAAAATATTAAAGCTCAAATATTAGCTGATAAAGGAGATAACCCTGATCATGTTGTTTATTTTGATGAGTTCTCGTTTGTAGACGTAGAAGATGTTCAAGAAGTTGTAGAATTTTGTAGAGAAGAAAATATTAAATTAATAATGGCAGGCCTTGATAATGACTATTTAGGTAGAGAATTACCTCCGATGACTAGATTTTGTTCAGATGAAGATACTTTTGTTGAACATTGTAAATCTTTTACAAGTCATCAAAATGACCCTGAAACGGAAGTGCCAATAGGTACACATACAGCAAGATATATACGATTACCTGAAGGTGGATATGTTTTAGATATGGCTGCGCTACCGCTATAAGTTTCTAAAGAAAGACCATATATTTTGTATATTCCTGTAGCATTTGAGCATCACTTAGCTGGAATATTACAAAATCATGCAATTCTAGCGTATCTAAATAATTATTCTGATTTAGCTACTGAAGAAAGGATTCAAAGAATGTTTAAATTTATCTTAGAGCTTCCTTACCAAGAGGCAGCTTAAGCTTCATCAGAAATTACTTTTATTTTTATTTCCCACTGCCATTGATTTTCTAAAATCACTATTCTTTCAGTGATTTCAATATTTTCACTGAAAAGCCCAAAGTAATCTTTTACAAATTCTGAAACCCCATTAGTTAATTCTTCACGAAAAGCTCTACCTAATCTTGTACGATAAACAACTTGAAAGTTTTTATGTTTATAAGGATCATTTTTTTCTTCAATTTGAGAAATTATTGCTTCTTCTACTTTTTGAAGATAAGCGGCATCATATTCAGATTCTTCATGATCACCTTCGTCTACTTGTCCATAACTCATTTCTTTTTATTCTCACTGTCTTTAAAAACTCTCCTCC
>CAZWRA010000020.1:0-23913 GCA_964635995.1 uncultured Candidatus Saccharibacteria bacterium | reverse complement strand
GATAAAATTCATTTGTCCTTATCTGGTAATTATCTACATTTAGAGGTCAAGCTGTTACAGGACCTGAACAAGGAAGTATAGGATGTCACTTACACTTTGAGGTGCATAGATTTAATTCTGATAGTACTACTTATCCGATCGATCCTGAACTATTAATGCAATATGGTGAGATAAATAGTCCAGTAATTTTAGGTCTGAGTGAGTTAGGTGATTGGGGGTATGGGGGACCTGAAATAGCTTGGAGTAAACTTAAACCTGTATATAGATTCTACAGCCCAACGTACAAAAACCATTTCTTCACAATTATCGAACCTGAAAAAGATGATATTTTAGAAAATGATCCAAATTGGATTTTAGAAGGTGTAGCCTTTTACGCATATTATCAAGGAGACTATCCTTCAGATGCTAATAGAGTTTACAGATTTAGAAATACTGTTAATAACGCTCATTTCTACACTGTTAGTAGAATTCATAAAAAAGAGATCGAGGATGGTTTATGGGGACCTTGGGTTGCTGAACCCGATGGAGATTTCTATGCTTATAAAAGGAGCGATATAGATCCAAGTCCAGTTTATAGATTTTTAAGCATTCCTGATTTTAGAGGACATTTTTATACAATAGATGAAGGTGAGAAAGATAGCCTTTTGATTAGTCAAGATTGGTTTTTTGAAGATGAAGCTTTTAGAGCAATACCTGTAGCTAGTTATACTAAAAATAGATTAAAGGAAAGACCAGCATTAAATTTATACAATACTAACGGTACTGAGTATTGTGGAACTTATAAAGATGAAGTTAAATGGTCTGTAGGCAATGGATTTTATGGAGATAGATTTTTTAATCCTCTAAAAAATAACTAGTATTATCTACGGATAGAGAATAGCTTTAGATCTGTTTATTACAATAGTAAAATAGGAATTAAATATGAGAATGGAATACAAATTGATCCATGCATTGAATTAGGATTGCCAACTATGAATAAAGATACAGCAGCTAAAAGTTCTTATGGAACAACTGGAGAATATCGACAGTTTGAAAGAGGTACAATTTATGCAAGTAAGAAAGGAACAAATATGGTTTACGGAGAAATTTGGAAACAACATCAAGCTTCAGGAGGTACAGGAGGAGAGTTTGGATTTCCAACAGGAAGTATTCATAGAGATGATAATAGCGGAAGACTATGTCAAGGATTCGAAGCAGGAAAATGGATTTGCGGTGAAAGTGTATGTGAAAAGGGGGAGGAATGGGATAATGAGAGTAGGAGTTGTAAGCAACCACCTTGTCCAAAAGGATATTCAATATATGATGGAATCTGTAAGAAGGATTTTCTTGGAGGGAGTGTACATCCTTTATCAAAAGATTCAAATTGTATAGATACGACAATAGTATACAGTGGAGATTTATCTATAAACGGAGATTATGGTGAAGATGACTATGGTATAAGACCCCACATTGGAGATTTCCATTATGGTGTAGATATTAGGTCTCTAGGAGCTATGTGTAAGGTAAACTCAGTTGCAGGAGGATTTGTTACTATAGCTACTACGGATGATGGAAAGGGGGCTCACATGGTTGATGTAAATCACGGGGAGTTTACTACCCGATATTTACATGGACAGGGATTAGAAGTTAAAGCTAATCAAAATATTTACCATGATTATCTTTTTACTATGGCGTGTACTGGTATATGTAACGGTCGTCACTTACATTTTGATTTATTTAGCTCAAGTTCATTTATTTTTGGGGATCAACTTGATCCGCAATTGCAAAATCACTTTGGATATATGAGAGGACCACACAATAGTGACTATCTGCCCGCTTATTATATTGATTTAAATAATAAAATTTACTATGTCACAAAAGAATACTAACTATAATAAAAATCTAAAGAAAATTATAGTTTTATCTACAATACTCTTTATACTACTTGTCACGGGCTTTATTATATTTAGCTCTAAAGTAGTATCGAGAAATGATCAAAAAGAAAATAATGAAGATAAGGAATTCTTAAAAGAGAATATCCCGAATGATTTAAAGGTTTCTGAGCATATTGAGTATAAAAATGATAACTTTAAAATAGCAATTCCTATTAGTTGGGAAGTTAGAGAGTATGATAATTATAAAGAGTGTGGATATCTTAATGAAGCAAATGTGAGCTGTACAGTAATATATAGTAAAAATAATAGTAGTTACATAATTTCAATTCTTAAGAATAATAGTGCATATGGTGAGGGAGTTGTAACGGAAAATATAATACAGAATTCTAATATAGTAACAACTAAATCTAATCATCATTTATTAAGAAGCAAAGAATTTAACTATGCAAACCCTCATGAAAATAAACCTATTCTACAGCTCTATTTTTCTGAAGCTAATAGGATTCAAGAGGGGGATATTTTTCACTGTGGAAGGATATCAATGGTTCAACTTACAATGTATCATACCGAATAGATGAAGAAATAACGAATAAAGAAGAAATTGAAGGTATTAATAATCCAATAATTTTTGAAGAGTTTGATGAGGTATTAAGTACATTAGAGTTTATAGAATAATGAAACGATTCTTTATCATCTTATTTCTAAAAGTTACTTCTGGTGTTATTTTAGTAGTTTTAAATGATAAAGGAAGTGTTTTCTTCAACCTAGAAAACCTTAAGGCTAAAAATATCGATGAAAGTCAACATAATACTTGGGACCGATAATGCAAGACATATAGGGCTAAAAGTTCAACAATTGCCTCAACCTTACTCCATACATGATGAAATATGTAAGAAGGATTTGCTTGGAGGGGGTGTGAATCCACTGACGATGGATTCGGACTGCAAAGGTGCAGAAATTATATATTCTGGTCCCGAAGGTCATGATGATGTAGGACCATATGGTAGTTGGACTATAGGTGCTATAACTACTGACTATGCGACAGTAGGATGTAATTAATTTAATATTTTTAAACATGACAAGAAACAAGATCATAAAATTCTCAGTAATCTTAATAATACTAATAACTATTATAATCTTAGTTAGTTATATCGCTGGAGATAAAGTAATAGTTAATGAAGATGAAAGTATATTAATTTCTTTTGACGAAATAAATCTAAATGAAGATAGTATAATTCAAAAATTAAGTGAAGTTTTCCCTAATGAAAACATAGAGTTGAATTTTGATGAGAAAGTATTAGATAAAATCATTGATTCAGCTAAGTCTTATAAAATTGCAACTTCTGGATTGAAAATTGAAGAACTTCCAAATGAGGAACATCTTTTCTTCTTAGTTCAAAAACAAAAATATACTATAGTACCCTCAATTGAAAACATTCTTACAGAACTATATAGTAACGTATTCTTTTATAATATAGAGGACAAGTATCATATTTCAAAAGAATACGATATTTATCCAATTGGACCGGCTGACAATCCTGAATATAATAATAGATTGAATTCTACTTATAGAAACGATCTTTATAGTTTTAATTTATTCGAGGGAAATCCAGTTGTAAATTATCCAAATATCGCTTACCTTTTCAAAAATGAAGCTGAACAGAGTTTATATTATGTAAATAGGATAAGGCATAGTTTATTCAAGGATGAGGTAGAAATAAAAGAGATAAGATTTGAAAATCAAATAAAAACATTTGCTAATATTAAAGAACTAATTACTTCGGATAATCTTTATACTGTTCCTAGTTTGGACGTGTATTTATGGAGTGACTTGTTTATTCAAAGATACCCTGAAAATAGTTTATCTAATGTAGAACTTTATATTCAAGATCCGAAATCAGCATACTATCTAATTGTAGAAGACAGAGCCTTAGTTCCTGTAATATTATTTAACCTCAGGATCAAATCAAACTTGGAAAAAATAAATGGAGAGAATATTGAAGTATTTTTACCATTAATTGAAAAATTTTAATTTTGTAAGTTACTAGGAAGTATTAAATGAAAAATAGAATAATATTGATTTTTATATTTGCAGTTTGTCTTCTAGTTATTTTCATAGGAGTAGAGGTGAATAACAAAAACTTAGAACATCAAACAACTGAAAAGGAAAATATAACCGAAAAGAACAACGACTTAAATGAATAGACCCCTATCTATACAGATTGGATAGAATATGAAAATGAAGTTATGGGAATATCATTACAAATGCCTAAAGATTGGACAGTTATAGAAATTAGAAACGAGAATTGTATATATCCTAATGTAGAAGATATATGTTTAACTTTTAAATCTCCAGATGAATCATCAAGTTTTTATATTCTTATAGTTAATAATGATGAAAAAGTCATAGATGATAGCGGTTTTAGCCTACTAAGCGTTAAGGATATAGAAAGATCTTTTATAACCCCTTTAAACGACGAAATAACACTTATAAGGTCCTGGTGGGCTAATGCTCCAAGTTATGGAATGATTCATTATGAATATTTAAATGAGACTTTAGATTTAGGTAAAGTTGAAGAAGATATATATTCCGTCGGAAATTGGATAATAAGCAACAATAAGGCATACAGCTTATCATACATTTTTAATCAGTTTAAAGCTCCAACTCCAGATGAATTAAAAACTTTAGAATCTGTGAAAATAATGGATAATATACTTTTAACACTTGATATTGAATTTGAAGCTAATCCTTTTGAGTACTCAATTACTTCAAAGCGGGAGATTTTAATCTAGTAAGACATAGTCTATTAGTTCGAATCTGGGATCAATATTAAGTTTATAAAAGTTTGAAATAAAATGATATACATCACCTTCAACTTTTATCTTTACTTTTCTTGACTGTGCAGAAATATATGTATTCTCATTATTGTGAGCTTCTTTTAGAAGCATATTAAATCTTTCAAATTTACTTAATTTTTTTAAAATCTCTTTAAACCAGCTTTCTTCTTCCCTGCCTTTGTTATTATGTAAAAATAAAATTATTTCAAAAATAGCCATAGAATCATCTATACCTAAAATCTTTTGAAATGGAAGATCTTCGTTAAAGAGAATTTCAATTAAATTAGTTCCTAGGAAATTAGTTATCTCTACTTTATCTAAAGGCAAAAGATGATAGAAGCCTTCACTACAAGCTAAAATACTACCTCTATTATCTATTAATATTGAATAGACTGAAGCATCCCTTAAGTAATCTTTCATGAATGATAAAATATTATCTATTTCATGGTCATCAGGATCTATTTCCTTTATGCCAAAAATATCAATACTTTCTATTTGAGTCAGCTTTAATATTTCGGCTTTTTTTAGCAATGTTTATTTAGTTGGGTTAACCGTGCCGTTCTCAATTTTACTTAAACTTCCTGGTAAGCTCCTATAGCAAGTTCAAGATTAAACTGACTTAATTTTCTCTGTTCTCTAAGTTTTCTTATTTTAATACTTATATGTTCCATAATAGAATTATATCATATTATATATTAAAAATATGTTGCAAAAGTATAAAAAAGATGAGATAATCTGTCAATGTCATTAAATAGTGGCAGAGAAATGTACCGACTGTAAACAAATCAGTGTGTCAGTTTGTTCTGACGTTAGTATTTTTTGACACAGTTAACTGCATGTAGTGGACAATATAATTGGAGCACATATATTTATGGATGCAATTAGACAACCCACTTCTACTGATCCAAATGTCTTAGATGATATTGAGGATATAAGAAGAAATAACTCATACTTGCGATATGAGCAAAGTGGTTGCACAAGCTACGAGATGCTGGGAAATAGATTACATGTTCAATTTTACGATTTTAATCCAGGAGACGATAGAACCGCGTTCGTAGAACAAATCCCTGATGAAGTATTTGAGTTTCATGCTAGGGGATTTGAAGAAAGATGGAATATGAAAGGTTCGATAGATTTTTCCAGAAATTATTTTAAAGATTTATGTCAAAGCAATACTTTTACCACATTTGCAGTCTTCTATCTCGACGGGGTTCCAGCTGGATTATTTGCTCTACATTATGATATTGGTTTTGAAGGTATAGTTAAAGAAATTGGAAGAAGTATAGATATCAACTTTAGTTTACACCCTGGATTGAGTACTGAAAGAATAGAGCAATTAAGAAATGAAAAAAGCAACTCTATTAGAAAAACAGTAGGAATGCTGGATCAACATATGTTACTAAGATATGGTAAAAGCAGACCTCATGACTTCTTTGATGCTGCAGAGTGGATTTTAAATTTAGACTTAGTTAAACGAATCCATGAAGATGATAGGTTTGTAGAGTCACTATGGTCAACTATCAAATCCTGTAGTGAAGTTCCTCATGATGATATGAGCTTTGAGGAATTGTATGATTCAATGATTAAATTCCATGAAGGTAGTGGTAAATCTAAAGCCTCAATTGTCGATAAACTATTGTCATTCATAACTTCAAATGCATCGTTAAGACATGCTAAGCAAAGATTAACAAATTTTAGAAAATTGAATAACTTACCCCCTGCAGAAGATGAAGCTGTTGTTGCTTGGACTATTGATGGCGTTGATAAAAATGGTCGGAGATCTGGAAATAACATGGCTAATTTAATTGAAGGAATGTCAAGGAATGCATTTAAAGCAGTTTCTGTTCTGGCTCTTCCACTACTTTTAGTTCGATCTCAATTAAAAGGCGGAATAAATAAAAACTTAGTAAATATAATGTCGATGCCTTTTTATACAAGAATTCTAAATAGAGGCAATATTATTCAAACTGGTGGAGTGGAGGATTTAGATCCTGCTAGTCCTCAAGCTAAATCTTTCATATTAGGTACTCTCTCGTATAGAGGTATACAAAGTATGACTAGGGATATTAGGTTATTTTATGCCCTTATGCAACCATGGAATTTGAAATATTTAAAAATGGCTTCACAGAAATTAAAGGAAGAGAGTGCAAGTGATCTTTCTTCAATAGATCTAGATATTTTAGAACAAATATTAAATTAACAATAATGTCAGCAAAAAAAATAAAAGATACTCCATATCTAATAATTGATAGAAAAAAATTAGAAAACAGATGTAAAGAATACAATAATTATTTTGGAATAGGTAACGTTTATTATTCTGTTAAAGCTAATAATGATAAGTCTGTGCTTAAAGTTATAGCTTCTCAAGAGATTAATTTTGATGTAGCATCTAAACAAGAGATAGAGTGGCTCAAAGATATAGGAGTTTCTATGGATAGAATCTTCTTCAGCGCCCCAACAAAAATACCGAGAGATATTGAATATGCTTATCAGAATGGAGTAAGTGTTTATGCTGCCGATTCATCTATGGAAATAGAAAAGATATCTAAGCTTGCACCCAAGTCAAAAGTTTTTATAAGATTATCTGTAGATAATGCTGGAAGCGAATGGCCATTAGTTAAAAAATTTGGAGCAACAACTTACGAAGCATATAGATTACTGCAGACAGCAAAGAGAAACAATCTTATCCCATATGGTCTAGCTTTTCATGTTGGTTCTCAAAACATAAGTCCTGAGACTTGGAAGAGAGCATTGGAGAAAGTAAAAGAAGTAGATGATCTTTTAGTAAAATCTAAAATTCAAATTGAATTAATTGATATTGGAGGGGGTGTTCCTGTTAAATATAGAAAAGATGTACCACTTCTTGATGAAATATCGAATGTTATTCACACAAAATTTGAAGAGTTGGGGTTTGACGGTAAAAGGCTTGTTATTGAACCTGGAAGATCGTTAGTTGGAGAAAGTGGTGTATTAGTAGCTTCTGTAATAAGTAGGGCAAAAAGAGGTGAAGATGAATGGCTGTATCTAGATATAGGTGCATATAACGGTCTGCAAGAGACACTAGAAGGATTTGAGTATACTATCTTAACAGAAAAAAAATCAAAGAAACTAATACCATATACATTATGTGGGCCTAGTTGTGATAGCACCGATAAATATATGCAAGGTGTGTTATTACCACATAATTTAACTTTGGGTGATAAATTGTACTTTCAAAATGCTGGGGCCTATACAAACTCATACGACAGTTATAATGGGTTGTTATATCCAGAATTGGTTGTAAAAGGTTAGTGCAATCATTATTATAAAGTAAGTAATGTTATTAAATAAAAATTGGAGCTTAATGCACAAAATATCACCTATTTACTTACTTTCTTTGTCAGTATTTCACTTGCAGGTGTCATATTAATAAAAACCTCTTTGAGAGCAAGTAAGATATTTGTACTATTAATATTTTCTATATCTTTTTGGGTTCTATGTAATTTTCTGGCGGATAATAGTAATACACCAGATCAAGCAATTCTTTGGGCAAGATTAGCATCAGGGGGTCCTATTTTAGTTGGTCCACTCTTTTATAATTTTGCTCGAAATTTCCCAAATGAGATAGAAGATAGAGGTAAGGCGAATCATATTTTTCTTATAAGTGTATTACCTTCACTTTTTCTTCTTTTGCTAGTTCCCACAAATATAAACATAAGTGATGTTGCATTAAAAGAAGATTTTGGAATAGATTTTACTCCAGGTAATTTATACATATACATAAGTGTAGTGCTATTGACTACTATTTTTATGGGAGTTGGTACATTAATTAATAAGTATAGAAATTCACGAGGTTCTGATCGATCACAATTAAAATTTATTGGAGTAGGTTTTTTTATTACTTTCATTTTTGGAATTATATTTACCTCGATTCTTCCTATCTTAGGATTTAGTCAATTTGCAGTGCTTGGGCCAGCGTCATCTTTAATAATGTTGAGTACGATTGCATATACTCTTGTAAGGCACAGATTATTTGATATTAGATTAGTAATAGGGCGATCCATATATATAGTCACAATGGCTATAGTGCCTTTCTTTACATTCTATGCGACTTCATATATCTACGTTGGACTTTGGGGTAGTATTTTTAATATTCAGTCTTATCTCTTGGGATTCTTTATTTCAATAATATTTATTTATTTAATATTAGATTTAAATCATAGATTAACTTTAATAATTAATAAAAGTATTATTGACCCTGGATTAATACTTTCTTCAAATAAAGACAAATTGCTTGACGTTTATGGGAAAGAGTTAAATATAAGTATGATTGCAGAAAAAACAAATAAAACTATTGCTTCAATAATGCAACTTAAGTGGGTTGGGATTCAAATTGTAAAATTACATAATGATTCTTTCGAAATATTTTACCAGAAGTTCACAGAGAATGTATCTTTTTCTAAAAAAGAAACTCAAACACTTATCAGCATTTTTTATAAAGACAATGTTAAATCTGGCAACTATCTATATGATGACATTAGAGATTCAAATCTTTACTCAAAAGAAATTAAAAAGCTTTTGAAAGAAAAAGGGCTAAACTTATTCTTTATTAATTCAGTAAGCTCAGATACGTTGGTATTACTCCTTATAAGTGAAAAACTGAATGAAAATACATTTACTGAGCAAGAAATTAAATTTATCCAGGAAGTTATTACGAATTTGAATGCTGCGTTAGATCGATCATTGCTCTACTATGAAGTCGAAAATTTTAACGCAACACTACAAAAGAAAGTAGACGAAGCGACAGAAGAGTTAGCCTTAAGAAACGACCAGCTAGCAGAACAACTAAGAAAAGAGAGAGACATGATTGATATATTGGGACATGAGTTAAGAACACCTCTGGGAACTGCTAGAAATGCTCTGTTAATGATTGATTCAATGGAACAAGATGGAAAGGTAGAGAAAGAAAAATACGAAAAATTCTTCGATATAGCTATTAGAAACATTAAGAGAGAAAAGGATTTATTAGAAACAATCTTACAATCTGCAAGATTAGAGAAAAGTAGAATACAAATTAATCTTGAGAAAGTAGCTGTAAAAGATGTAATTGAAGATACTCTTGCTGCTTTTAAACTTCAGGCAGAACATAAGGGATTACAATTAATAACAGAAATTCAAGCAAAAGATGAGTTCATTCATGTAGACCGAACTGCGATTCAACAAATAGTAGATAATCTTGTAAGTAATGCTGTTAAATACACTTACGAAGGTAAGGTAACTATTAAAGTATCTAAAGAAGGGGAGAATAAATTAAGATTTAGTGTAATAGATACAGGAGAGGGATTAAAGCCAGAAGACTTAAAGAATCTAGGAAAGAAATTCTTTAGAGCAAACACACACTTAGATAGTGAAGGAAAGATAGGAGGAAGACAGATAGTAAGACCAGGAGGAACAGGAATAGGGTTGTATGTAATAAAAGGATTACTAAAGGAGTTTGGAAGTGAGTTAGAGGTAGAGAGTGAATTCGGAAAAGGTAGTAAGTTTAGTTTTGTATTATAGAAGTTAGACATGAAAGAGTTAAGTAAGAAAAAGGAGATTGTGGGTAAATCAGAAGTGGATGAATTTAAAGCAACAAAAGAGTCTAAACAATCCCCTGGAGATTCTACACTTAAACTAAATACTACTCTTTAGAAGTCTTAAGGTATATTTATATTTTATTCGACGTTGGTTCAGAATTCTCATTAAGGTAAATATTTAATAACCTCTTTTTTAATCTTAATAATATACTCAAAATATGTCTAGAAATTTGCAAACTAGAATAAAGAAACTTAACGATGTAGAAAATAAGGATGGTAATTCAATAGTATATATAATGTCTAGAGA
This sequence comes from uncultured Candidatus Saccharibacteria bacterium, assembly GCA_964635995.1. Taxonomy (GTDB): domain Bacteria; phylum Patescibacteriota; class Dojkabacteria; order J137; family J137; genus JAGQLF01. Next base: position 13,339 of record CAZWRA010000020.1, on the reverse strand, counting down.
TCAAAGAGTTAAAGATAATCATGCATTAATTGCAGCGTATAAGCATGCTATAGAATTAAAAGTACCTGTAGTTGTATGTTTTAATGTTTACCCTAAAGTTAAGAATAGAATTAAAAATCATTTTCTTTGGATGTTTGAAGGTTTAAAGAAAGTTGAAAAAGACCTAGAAGAATTAAATATAAATTTTTTAGTAGAAGTAGGAAATGCTTTAGTTGCTTATAAAAAATGGGAAAAAGAATTTAATCCAGTAGCAATTTATTTTGATTTTTCTCCTTTAAAAGGACCCAGAAGAGTTAAAAAAGAATTTGCAACTAAGTCACAAGTGCCTTGCTACTTAGTAGATACTCATAATATTATTCCTGTTTGGGAGGCTTCAGATAAAGAAGAATTCGCTGCTAGAACAATTAGGCCTAAGCTTTTTAGTAAGTTAGAAGAGTATTTAGTTGAGCCTGAACAGGTTAAAAAATTAGAATTTAGAAATTCTAAACTAGAAAAGCCAGATTGGGATAAGATTCAAAAAAGTATAAAGGCTGAATTACTAGATAATTATAATCCAGTTGTTAAATCTGGTGAAGATGAGGCACGAAAATTGCTAGATAGTTTTATAGAAAATAAGCTTAAAAATTATACTGAAGAGAGGAATGATCCAAATAAAGATGCTCAATCAAATCTAAGTGCTTATTTACATTTCGGACAAATAAGTTCTCTAAGAGTTTTACTTGAAGTTATGAAATCCTTAAAAATAGACTCAAAAGAACTTATTGATCACAAATACACTAAATCTTTATTAAATGAAATTTTAGTTTGGAAAGAGCTTACTGAGAATTTTTGTTATTACAATGAAAACTATGATTCTATAAAAGGAGCAAAAGATTGGGCCTTAGAAACTTTAAATAAACATAGAAAGTATGAAAGGCACTCTGTTTACATGCTGTATGAATTAGAAAAAGCAAGAACACATGATCAGGCTTGGAATGCAGCTCAGATTCAAATGATGAGAACAGGAAAAATGCACGGGTATATGAGAATGTATTGGGCAAAAAAATTTTTAGAATGGGCAACTGAACCTGAGATTTCAATACAAAATGCTATTTATTTAAACGATAAATACAGTCTTGATGGTTATGATCCAAATGGTTATTGCGGAATTTTATGGAGTATTGCAGGCCTTCATGATCACGGATGGACTGAACGAGAGATTTTTGGAAAGATTAGGTATATGAACTTGGATGGTTTAAAAAGAAAATTTGATATAAAGAAGTATATTGTAAGATGGACTTAAAGATCGGTGAAATTATTAGTATGGTACCCGAGGAGGGAGTGACTACGCTGAAGCTGCGTCACTTAAAACTCTCTTCTTTAAGAATGCTTTCCCAGAACCTTTTTTAAGATATACTTCAAGTTTTCGTGCTTTAATTCGACTATGTACTGCAATATAAAACTCCAGTTTTAAAGGAAGGTATTTTTCTGTGTAAGTAGACTGACCATTTTGGTGCTCCGATAACCTTCGTCTAAGATTGTTGGTACTTCCAATATAAATCCAATTTCTTTTTTTAATACTTATAAGTCCATAAACAAAGTACATGTATGTTCTAAGGGGTCTAATTTCGAAAGAAGTGTAGTTGAAACTTAAAATTTTGTTCGTAACCATACGTAGCTTTAGCGAAGTATGGTACCCGAGGAGGGACTCGAACCCTCACGCCGGTAAAGGCAACGGATTTTAAGTCCGCAGTGTCTACCAATTCCACCACCCGGGCACATTACAACCTTGAATAAATTGTCAAAACCGAGTTCCTCATTCTCCCGACTAAAGTCGGAACTAAGATCTCAATACACTCGCTTTGCTCGTGTTTGATCTCTTGAGCACCACCCGAGCATTTGATTATGAATTATAAATTAGTAGAGAACTTTTTACAATTACCTGTTAGATAAAAGTAAATCTCATTCTTTTCTCACCTTCAAACTCTAATTCATCAAAGAATTCAGAAATAGGTCGTACAAAATTAATTCCTGGCATATATTCTGCCTCGTAAATAACACCAACCTCCTGAATCTCTTGTATTATTACGAAATCAACAATTGTATAGAACTTTCCTGAATCTTTGTAGTGATAGCATCTGCTTCCAAGCTTTATTTGCTCATTGGCATTACTAATCATTTGCTGTAGCTCTTCGTAGCTCTTTTTTGGCTTTGCGGTCATTTATTTTGCTCGTAACTTATAAGCTGGTAGTTTTCCTTCACCTACATTAATTATATAGGTGTGAAAGGACATTTCTGGGTGCGTTACGCTCACATTATACTTATAACCTTTAGCTAGTTTTTTATCAGTAAAAAATTTACCTTCGTTATCTGTAACTGTGATTACATCTCGATTCCCATTTTCGTCGTCAAAAACTACCTTAGCATTAGAAACTGGATTTCCTTTTTTGTCAACGACAATTCCGAAAACAATTTGTCCATCTATCTCTTCCTCTCCCTTTATATTTACTATTCTTCCGCTCCTTTCAAGTTTAGGTTTTTCAAAACCTTCAAATGCCTTTCCAGTTTCATCAAGCATTTTTATCTCATGTGTTAAATCATTAATTCTATGCATAATATCAGCTTCTTTATCTTTATAATGCTGATCTCGAACTAATGTTTCTAATTGTTGTTTTAGTGCATTAATTTCATTTATATAATCCTGTTTAGTTTTTTCTTTTGTTACAGCTTGAACTTTCTGTGTTGATGCTTGATTTAGTGCAACATTAACATCTGAAATAGGTGCTTTTGTTTCTTTTACTTTAGGCTTTTGTTTAAATATATCGCCTATTATTCTATCTAAATTAGTTTGTCTAACTGGCTCGTCTAAATCATCTTTGACTGTAACAGCTTGTGTAGGAAGCGGAGTACTTCTTCTTGGATTATCTCTGGCAGCTAAAAGCTTCTCTAAAGAAATTTCTTCAAGGTTAACTTTATTAGAAGCCTTACTTGAACTAACTTTTTGAGTTTTGTCAGATTTGCCTTGAGCCTTTGTTGTTAGTATTTCAGGAGCTTCTGTTGTTTGTTCCCAGACATATCTTGGAGAAATGAAAATAGATTTAACATAATTTGAAAGCCAAGTCCCGAATCTTGGAACAATCGCTAAAGCAATTCCTATTAAAATTGAAGCTCCGACAAGAGGAAATTTTATAAGAGCTGGAATGTTTGCAAGAAAGATTACAAGTCCAATAAGACAAGCCATGACGAGTTTAAGGAACTGCTTTAATGTAAAGCTTCCAAATAATTTAAACTCTGTATTTAAGATGTCTTGAGGGACTGGATGCGGTTCCATACTTCAGTTTAATATGAATGTATAAACTCTGCAAAGTTAGTTACTAACTTAGAGAAAAAGTTGTATCATCAGTACCATAATCCCTTCTAAAAGTTGAATCTAAGTTCATTCGATTAATAATCATTCTAGACAGTAAAGCTCTTTCTCTTTCAGGCGTCATTAGGGTATCTAATAAAGTTATGATTCTATCTAGATCAGTAAATGAAGATCCTTTAACAATAGGTGCATCAGATGAGCTTTGCATTCCAGCTAACTCAAGTTCTTTTTCAGCAACGTCTTCAGTTTGACGAAATCTAGGAAAAACATCATTTTGTAGGAATCCTACTAATCTTATTGCATCTTCGTCTCTTAAGCCAGGATCATTAAGCATTGCAATTAAAGTGTATTCAATACAATTCATAAAGTAGCTAATTTCCCCTAGGCTTGATCCATCTATCCTAAATCTAGCAAGATCATTATTTAAGAAATATTCAAGATTATCAAAAATTAACCCGTAGTTTTCTAGTGAAGCATGATTAAAAACAAACATCATTGCTTGTTCTAAATTCTTATAAAGAGGTTTATTATCACTTTCCAATTTAGAACCTGATTCTATTTCTGAAAGAAAGGTTGTCGAATTAATTTCTGGCTTTCTATCATCTATTAAAATTTCTTCTAAATAATTTTCAAATAATTCTCTTGGATGATTTTCTGAGTGGATTATAGGTGAAAAGAAATAGCCTATACTACCGTAAAGATTAGCACCTGTGACTCCTTCTATCATCTGATAAAGTGAAATTCTCTGTTAAGCACCCGCTTTTTCTAAAAGATCAAAAATATATTTCTGAGAAGATGTTGATGAAGGCGTAAGTAATGATAGAAATAATGCACGTGTAGTTATGTTAATATTTTTCTTAAAGTTCTATTATTTTTATCAGTATTTGTTAAAAGAATCTCAATAGAAGAATCATCGATAGCTCTTGCGTTATCAATACTAAGTGTAATAATACGTTGAATTTCATATTGTTTATCCTGTGGTAGATTTGGTAATTCAGAAATAATGCTTTGAAAAAGAGGGAAGAAATCAATAGTATTTAATTCTGTCATATTTACTACATAAGTTAATCTTTCCCACGCATCTTCAAGAATAGAAGGCATTGTCCTTAATAAAGATGGATTATTAATTACAAGAGTTGTTGCAAGTTGTGAGATACTATCTCTATAAATAGATCCTCTATATTTTTCATTAGCAACTTTATTCTTATAATAGTTTAAAATCGTGGAGTATGCGTTAAGTCCATCTTCAGGATTTTCACTAATAAGATAACTAATTGCGTTGTTTAATAATTCTTCCCTTTGTCTTTGACCAGACCAATCTCTACCTCTTTCCATTAATTCTATTACTGTATTGAAATCCCTCATATGAATGGCCATATCGAAAGCCACGTGTATATTTGGCACCTTCTGAGCTATTCTATCGTTATTATCTAGTGTATTAAGCTGTTCTCTCACTTGTGAAATTGTTTCGGTATAAATTTCTGGCCTAACCCTTAACAATGCTTGTCTTACTTCAGATTGCCTTTCTTCGATAGTACCTTCTCCTGTCGGACTAGTAGATAATTTAAATGAATAATGTTCTGCTAAACTCAAGACTTTTTGCCTAGTTCCTTCTGGAAGAACATCAATAACATCTAGTAAATACTTTGTAGCAAGTATAGGAGCTCCTCTAAAAGGATAGTCATCTTTAGGTTCTTCAAGCCTAGCTGTATGTTCAGCATATTCGGCAATATATTCAAAGTAAAATTGAATATCTTCTATAGATTGATTACCACTTAGATTTAATTCTCTAGTAAAGATAGGTAAGTTCGCTAGAGCATTTCTATCTTTATTATTTATTTCTTCTTCTGTTTCGACTGGGGATTCTATTCTTTCTAAGGTTTCTCTAATCTGATTAGCCATGACACTTTCTCCTATTCCAGGTTTTAATGAATTGACCATCTGCTCAATTGAACGCATATCAGATGACTTACATAAGACCTATTAACTTTCTCTACTAATACTCCAGCTTTAACTTCTTGAACTTCTTCATATGTTCTAAGTAATTGATTCTGAGCTCCTGATTCAGGCTCAGTATGTAGTCCTAGATAATTCGCCATATTTTTATTTAATTAACTCTTTTATATTCTTATATATAAATCCTCTAGAAATCAATCTTTGAATAATCTTTTCTTTCTTTTTCTTCGGATCTTGTTCTTTAATAGTTTGTTGTAATTTATTTATTTGTTCTTTTAAATCCTCTTTGGTCTTCTCATTAATATCTAAATTACTTAATATATCTTGAATAATTTGTTTACTTACTCCCTTTTTAAATAAATCCGATTTAATTCTTAGCTCTCCATATTTTCCTGAACTTAATCTTTGTTCTATAAACCATCTTGTGAATTCACTGTCATTTAGAATTCCTTTTATAATATAATCATTAATTACAATCTCTGCTTCATTAGGTTCTACTTCTTTTCTACAAATTAGATAATCATTAACTTCCTTTATACTCCTAGGTCTAACTTGAATATATCTATTTACTTTTTCCTTAACTTTATTTATTGAAGAGTTCTTATTTATTTCCTCCTTTTTCTACTCTGTAATTTCTAGATTTTTATATAAGCCTAATTCAATAAGCTGATTTTTTGAGATTGATCTGAAAAATTTATTATCAATAAAAATGTTTACGTTTTCAGGATTTCTTTTTTGTTGAACTATAGAAGTTATTATCATGTACTTATGTACCTAGGTACCTAAGTACAAAGGTACTAATTTATAACTATTATAACTGATGAGATAACTATTCCTATTAAAGAAACTGCACATAGGATTTTATTTGCTAATAATGTTCGTTTCTTTCCTAAAATAGAAGCAGTATTTTTTAAACCAGCAGCTTGATCGGAATCGAAATCCCTATACTCATTCCAAAGATCACCTCCAATTGAATACCCCATTACAGAAAGAAGAAGTATAAATGAATAAATATCTACTGATGCATTTTGAAAAACCATAAAGTAAATTATTTGTACTCCTGCTAGTAAATAACAATGAGACAAAACATCGATTAAGGGCATAGATTTAAATTGAACCATTCCCCCTGAATATAAAACACCAACAATAATATTAGAAACCGCAATAAAAAATCCTAATAATCCTCCAACGAATATGCTTATAACTAAAGAAGTAATTATTAAAGTCATTAGAATATTAAATCCATCTTTTCTAGTAAGCATTCCATTTGAAAAAGGATTTTGAAATCTTCGCTTTCCTTTTTCTTGCTCGTAAATAGCAAGATTCATTCGCATATGGTTAAGAAAACTCAACGGTTCAAAGATGTATTTAGCATCAGCTTCTACATCTTCAACATCGTTATAAATAAATGCAAAAATTATCATTAAATAATTTGCAACAAGTCCTAATAAAACTTGAACAGAAAAAAACTGAAGTCTAGCTGCAATTATTCCAAAAATCATTAAAGGAATATAGAAAGTTGTTAAGTCTAAAATTAATCTAGGATAAATATATTGTTTAAAAAGTTTCATTTAATTTAAGCATTAAAAATATGTTGCCAGTAGTTTAGCTCTAAAAGTTCAGTAATTCTATATTTTATAAATTTAAAATCTCTTTAAGTCCTTGTTCTGTTTTATTAATAATTTTTAAATTACCAGCTATAAAATAATGCTCATACTTTATAAAGTTAGGATCTTTATAATCAGGGGTCTCCTTTAAAAACTTAATTGGACAGCTCATTTCTTTTAAAAGACCAAGAGCAACTCCAATATCCCAAATAGCGAGCCTTAATTGAAAAAGGCATTCTGCAGCATTATCCATTAAAGCTTTAGCTTCATAACAAGATGCACCATATTTTTGAAATGTGTATCCAGACTTATTTATTAATTTATAAACTTCTATTTTTGTTTCTTCCATTAATACTCCTCCAAAAGAAATTACAGGTTTAATACTTTTTTTTATTTTTAAAAATCATTTTTTCGTTCTTGTAATTAAATGCTCCATTATCTTTAATAAAATAAACAAATTTTTCTATTAACATAGGAAAATACATTATTCCGTAAACTGGTTCGTTTTTATGCCATAAGGCAATATTAATTCCCCAAAGTTCTAAACCATGATAATAATTATTAGTTCCATCAATTGGATCAATTATCCAGTTGTAATCTTTAATATCCTGTTGTTTAGATTCTTCTACAATAAAACCTATACTTGAATCAATTTTAGAAAGTTCAGAGATTAAAAAAGAATTCAGTTCTGTATCAGCTAAGGTTACAACGCTATCGTCAGCCTTTAGGCTTGAATGATCTTCTTTCCTGAAAAATTTTAGTGAAAGTTCAGAAGCTTGTTCTGCAATTTTTAAAACCTGATTATGAATATTATTTAGATCCATAGTTAAAAGATATCATACTTTTTAACAATTTTATTGTATAAAGTAGTTGTATATAATTATTACATTATGCAACAGGAAATAATCTCCAATATTAAAGTACCTGAAAATCTAAAAATAGGGTTCTCAGACTGTGCTGTTCAACAAGGAGAAAGTTCGGATACTTATTGGGATCAGATTTTTAAAGAATTATTTATAAAAGACAAATTCCCTTATCATCTTGAAAAGTGGCGAGATGATTATGAATTATTAATTAATTCAGGAGCTAAAGTTTACAGATATACTTTCTTTCCATGGGCAACATGTATGAAAGCTGATGGAAGCCTAAATCTAGAGCGTATTGAGATTGGAATTCAACAAATACAAGTTCTTATTGAAAATAATATTATGCCAATTTTAACAATTTGGCATTGGGATGAGCCTATTCTTCTAAAAAAGCATTGGCATAATCAGAAATTAGCTCAAGAATTTAATAATTATGTTGAAAAACTTTTTAATTATTTAGCTGATCAATTTGAGTCAAGACTAAATAAAAAATTACATGAGGTTTTAGAATATGTTGTTATTTTAAATGAACCTAATGTTAATGCAGGAAATAGCTATGTAATGGGATGGTGGCCACCTGAAAAGAAGAATTACTTACAATTTTTTAAAGCAATAAATAACTTAAAAAATGCATATAATCTTGCATATTTAACATTAAAAAAAATTGATCCAGAGATAAAACTTAGTTATACAAAGAATTCAGCGAACTACTATATTTACGAAAAATCAAAATTGTTTTCTAAATTTCTTAACAGTGCTGCATTAACTTTTGCTACTTACTATGAAAGATATTATTTTGAAAAAGGAATTAATCCATTTGATAAAAATCTTGTTGTCGATTTTGTAGCAGTAAATTACTGGCATTCATGGGAAATAGATATTTTTAAAAGACAAACAGATAATAAATGGATTTCTGAATTAAGTTGGCATTTAGATCCTGAAGGATTAGAAAAATCGCTTAATGGAATAAAGTTAATGTACCCTGATAAAGAAATAATAATCACTGAAATAGGAGCTCATTTTTCAAGTGATGATGATAGTCAAAAAATAGCTTATCTAACTCAGTGTTTAAGCAGAGTTGTTAACTTAATAAATGGGTCTAAATTTAATATTAAGGCTTTTTGTATCTGTACACTATTAGACAATATTGAATGGCATTTAGGTTTATCGAACTCAGGTTTAATTGAAGTTAATCGAGAAACAGGAGAGCGAAAGGAAAGAGAAAGTTATAGAAAAATTTCAGAAATTATTAAAAATAAAGCTTAAGAAGCTATAATTCATTATGATCGAACTAACAATTCAAAAATTTGTTGATTTAATTCCTTGGTATGTAATTAGTATCGCTGAAGAACTTCAGAAAAATGGATATGAAGCATATCTTGTTGGAGGAAGTATTCGTGATGTATTGCTTGGGAAAATTCCGACAGATTACGATATCGCTACAAATGCTTATCCAAAAGAGATTCAAAGAATTTTTCCTAAAACTATTCCTACAGGAGCAAAATTCGGAACAATTATTGTTGTCTCTGAAGATGAAAAAGGAGAGAGGTTTGATATTGAAGTAACAACATATAGATCAGACGCGGATTATGTTTCAGGAAGATGGCCAGCTAAGGTCGAATTTACAAAAACAATTGAGGAAGATCTAGCTAGGCGTGATTTTACAATTAATGCTATAGCGCTAGATTTACAAAACTTCGATAATTCTGAGATTTCACTTCAACAAATTCTTGTAGATCCATATGAAGGAGTTAAGGATTTAGAAAATGGAATAATAAAGGCTGTTAGAGATCCAATAGAGAGATTTAGTGAAGATGGATTAAGGACAGTACGAGGATGTAGACTTGCATCTCAACTTGAATTTGAAATAGAAGAGAATACATTTAAGGCAATGAAAGAAACAACTCATATTACAAAGCTTGTTTCAATAGAAAGATTTAGAGATGAGTTTCTAAAAATCTTATATAAATCACCTAAACCTTCAAAAGGTTTAAGACTACTTAAAGAGACAGGAATTTTGCAAATATTTATCCCAGAACTTTTAGAAACAGAAAATATTGTTCAACCTGAATTCCATGTCGAGGACGCTTTTGAACATAGTCTTCATACCTGTGATATTGCTGATGATTCTATTAAAGTTGCAGCTTTATTTCATGATATAGGAAAGTCTAGGACTAGAACTGAAGATGAAAAAGAAATTCACTTTTATGGTCATGATCAGCTGGGTGCAGAAATGACAAAAGAAATAATGAAAAGATTAAAGTTTCCTAACGCTGAAATAGATAGAGTTTATAGGCTAATTAGATGGCATATGTTCTATTATCCATCTGGAGATTGGAGAAAAGAGAATTTAGGAGCGCATAATGTTGCGCCAAGTGATGAACATTTGGATCCTGCAATAAGAGGAGAACTTAATGATCCGAAGGCATACGGATGGACAGACGGTGCAATAAGAAGATTAATTATGAATGTTGGGGGTGAAGATGCAATAGATGATTTATTTAAATTAAGAATAGCAGACGCAACTTCGAACCCTAAAGCAGTTTTTAATCCAAAAGAAATAGATGCACTTGCAAAAAGAGTAGCCTATATTAGGGCTCAAGAAATGGCTATTAAAGTTACTGATTTAAATATAACTGGTGAAGATTTAATCAAGGAGTTAAATCTAGAACAAGGACAGATAATTGGTGAAACTTTAAATTTTCTTTTAGAAAAAGTTATTGATGAACCGATGTTGAATAAGAAAGAAGTTTTGATAATAAAAGCTAAAGAATATGTTGAACAAAATCAAAATCCAAAAAGCTAACAGCTAACGGCTAATAGCTATTAGCTCTCTTTCTAACTTTAAACTTTAAAACTTTCCCTTTTTGCTTTATAATAGTATCGTATACGTTTTTTGATGAGTTATCAGGCTAGACGAATAACAATTATTGTATTAATTGTAATGACACTCCTTCTTGCAGCTGTTTCTATTTTTGTTGCAATTTCAATCCAACAGGCTCCTGATGAAGATGTAGCTGGAGGAACACTACCAGCAGGATCACCTTGCGATCCAGGTAATGATCAATGTGCAGGTAATTTAGTTTGTACTCCAAATGATCAAGGTCAAAATGTATGTAATGATCCAGGAGGAGGAAATACTTGCCCATCAGGTGAGACATGTGGAAGAATTCTTGCATTTAAATGTTCAACTTTAACTGCAAGTGGGGAGTGTTTTGAAAATAGACAGGAGTTTAGTGATTTTGGAGCTGCAGTTGCATATGTAGATGGCTGTGGACAAGTAGATACAGTATGTACTAGAACAGATAAGCTTTGTGGTTCTTTCCAAGTATTTAGAGATACATGTATTTCAGGAGAGACTAAATATACATGTAATACTACAAACTTTACATGTGTTGAGGACGCGAATGGACCATTCGATACGATTGGAGCATGTCAGGATGAGTGTGTTCAACCTCCTGTTAGATACACCTGTGATGAAACTACATTTACATGTAATGGAGATCCATATGGAGAATATGAGACTTTTGCTGCTTGTGATTTAAATTGTGTAGCTCCACCTGAAACAAGATACACTTGCGATGAAACAACTTATACATGTGCAATATCAGAAACTGGAGAATATGCAAATAGCACTTCTTGTGAAGCAGATTGTGAACCTTCTATTCAAGTTAGATACATTTGTAATACTTCAACATTTACTTGCAATCAGGATGCTGGTGGACAATATATTGACATGGCTTCATGTCAGAACAATTGTATTCCTCAATTCTGTGGGCAACCTTGTGGAGGACCAAACGGAACTACATGTCCAACAAATCATACCTGTGATCCAGCTCAAAACAGATGTGTACTAACAGCGTGTTTAAATGATCCGACTTGTACTAACAATGGTTGTAGTTTACCTACAACTGCAATTTATGGAGATTCAAGAGACTATGTAATTTATGGAGCATTCTTGATATTAGCTGGAATTGCGGTATATAAATTAAAAATTCTTCCTCAAAGCTTCCTATTAATTGGTATTGAATTAGATAATCTAAGAAACCGATCTAAAAATAAAGAAGATAACTCAGAAGCAGACAGATTCAGAAAAGATCGAGAGAGATTTGAATCTAGATTCAAAAACAGTTAATATTCACTATCCCCATAGTACTATTTTTTATTAACCGCTAAATGAAGCGATGGATTATAGTTGCTGTGGCGATTCTTCTTTGGATTGCACTATTTATAGCAACAGTAGGTGCACAAGAAACTCCCCAAGTTAGATTTAGTGAGTTCAATATTAATCCAGAAGGATCCGACAAGGGTAAAGAGTGGATTGAGATTGAAAATTATAGTAATACAAATATCTCTACAGAGAATATTTTTATTGTTATTGATAATAAAGAATATGATTTAGGTTACAATGAAATAAATTCTGAAAGTTATTGTGTTAGAGAATTTAACAAGCTAACTCTTCATAATGATTTTGGATTAATAGAATTAAAAGTTGGTGAAAAATATTATAGATATATATGAATACGATACGGATATTGAAGATGGAATATTTTTTGCCCTAATTGAAGATGAATGGATTGAAAGTGAAGAAAATACAAAAGGAGAACGAAATTCACCTGAGGAAATTGAGAAAGATGAGATTAAAATAAGTTTTTCAGAAATTTTTCCATCTCCAAATACAGGAGAAAAAGAGTGGACAGAGATCTATAACAATAGTTCAAATGATTTAGAAGCTAAACATATAACTTTTCATAGAGACTCATGCGATACAGAAAAAATTTCTAAAGATTTAAATTCACTAATTTTCTCTTCTGAGTCTTTTACAATTATTGAAGAAGAGTTTTTCAGTAAGAAACTGCTTAACGACGGAGGAACATTATTAATCTGTTTTAAAAATGAAGTAATTGACGAACTTGAATACCCAAAAATTAATAAGGGTCAAGCTTATGCTTTAAATACCGATGAATTTGAAGTAACTACTTATCCTACTCCTGGTGAAGAAAATGAGTTTGAAGAAATAGAAGATATTGAGGAAGAAAGTGAGGTAGAGGAAGAAGAGAATGACACTCAATCAGAAGGTGAAGAAGAAATTATTACCACTTTTAAAAAGACAAGTAATTCAAAAAATGATTCAGAAATTTTAAGTGGAATATTAAGCCCATTTGAGAAATTTAAGTAAGAACTTCCAAGTACTGAAAGAGAAATAGAAAATACTCTTAATTTAAAAGCAGGAATTGTTCTTCCTAAATTTTTATGGATCTCATTTCTTGTAGGAATATTGATATTACTAATTATATTTATTTATTTAAACAGAAAAGGAATAAAAACATTTATTCAAGATATTACTCAAAAAATAAAAAGTTATGAACTGCCAGAAGAGTATTTTAGGAGAAGGTAACTCTTTAAAGAGAAGTTAAGACTCTTTGAATGATATTTTACTAATCGTCACCCTGAACTTGTTTAAGGGTATAAATATATGAAAAAGAAATATAGTTGGGTTTATATTCTAACTACTAAAAATAATAAGCTATTCTATATAGGGGTAACTTCAAATTTAGAGAAAA
>CAZWRA010000019.1:0-24842 GCA_964635995.1 uncultured Candidatus Saccharibacteria bacterium | reverse complement strand
ATATCTAATTACACCTCTTTTTTCTGTCCAGCTTATGGGGTACATTTTAAACTAATAGTGGGAGAAATCCATCTACTAAAATGTCAGATATAATTTCTGTTTCTAGTAAGATTGGTTTTAAAGATATTTCCTCAGTTCTAGCTAGCGGAAATATTATTTTCTCTACAGAATCGAGTGATTTAAGAAAAATAGCAAATGAAATTAATAAAGCATTCGAAAAAGAATTCGGATTTAATCCCAGAACAACATTACGAACAAGCGGAGAGATTAAGACTCTAATAGAAGAAAATCCTTTTAAAGAAGTCCATTTAGGTAAAAACGAAAAAGCTTATATCTCTTTTTTAGGTTATAGTGCTGTTAATTCCTTAGAATTTCCTGTAAAATCAGAGTCTTTCAGAATATTAGATTTGAAAAATAAAAATGTAATTAGTACTGTGAATTTGGATAATGCATCTTCACAAGATCTAATGCAATTTTTAGATAAAACTTTTGGGAAAGATGTAACTACAAGAGGATTTCCTGCAATAGAAAAAATTTATAAAAAATTAATTCTTACATCCATAAAATGAATAAACAAATATATTTGAATATTCCAATTAATGATTTAAAAGAAACAATGGATTACTTTAAAGAGCTAGGCTTTGAATTCAATATGGAATTTACTGATGATAAATCTACAGCAATGGTTGTAAGTGAAGATATTACAATAATGATGCTTAATCATGAATCTTTTAAACGATTTACAAAAAAAGAAATTATAAATAACGAAACGCATATAGGGTCAATTATTGCTCTAAATTGTGATACAAAAGAGCAAGTTTCTAATCTAGTTAAAAAGGCTATTGAATTAGGTGGAACAGTTGCAAACCCTCCATATGACTATGGATGGATGTACGGTGAAAGTTTCTATGACATTAATGGTCATATGTGGGAATTTATTTATTTTAGTGGTGAAAAACCAGCTGACGTTAACATGCCAGATATTTCCTAATATTTAACAAAAAATTTTTATGAAAACCTTTTATACACTCCTAGGTAATATTTTAGTGACCTCAATTGTTAACTTTACAGTCTGGTTTGCTTTAATTTTCTTTTTATATTTACAAACTGAGTCGGTTACAGTTACTTCTGTTATTTCAGATATTTTTTTAGTAGCAACAGCAGCAACAGGTTTTCAATTCGGAAATCTTGTAGATAAGTACAATAAAAAAGATTAATGATTATATCTAGTGTTTTATCCTTAATAATATTCTCAATTTGTTTTTTTATTTACCAAATAATAGGTGAAGATGGTTTTACAAATCCTTCAGATCCATTTCTATGGGTTTATGTAGTATTAATTCTAAGCGGAGTAAATGTAGGGAATATAAGAAATATCGCTTTAGCTGCGATAATTCCATTAATGGTTAAAAAAGAAAATCTAGATAAAGCTAATGGATTAGCTGGAATGGTTTCTGGATTATCTTTCTTTGTTGTTTCAGTATTTAGCGGGATTCTTGTAGGACATTCAGGAATGTTCTTGGTCTTATTATTTGCTGTAATTTTGACATTTTTCTCTATTATTCACTTACAAACTATTAATATTCCAAATAAACAAGTAGATGATAAAGTTAAAGAAACAGAAGAAACCCCACAAGAAAAAATGAATATTAGGGAAACATTAAAAATTGTTGGAAGTGTTCCAGGGCTCTTCCCATTAATTCTTTTCACAACCTTCAATAATTTCTTAGGAGGAGTTTTTATGTCATTGATGGATGCTTATGGATTATCTTTAGTCTCAGTTCAAGTTTGGGGATTTATATGGGGAGGATTAAGCACAGCTTTTATTATTGGAGGGCTTTATATTTCAAAATACGGATTAGGTAAGAATCCACTTAGAACACTATTTATTGCTAATGTAATTATCTGGTCCGTATGCTGCATTTTTACTTTAAATTCATCAACAATATTATTAATGATTGGTATGTTTATTTATTTAAGTGTTGCTCCATTTATTGAAGCATCTGAACATACAATCATTCAAAGAGTTGTAGCTCCAGATAAGCTAGGAAGAGTTTTTGGATTTACACAAAGTGTAGAACAGGCAGCATCACCGCTTACTGCTTTCGCAATAGGTCCAATTACTCAACTTATCTTCATCCCATTTATGAAAACAGGAAGAGGAGTAGAGTTAATTGGTAACTGGTTTGGAACGAGACCAGATAGAGGTATAGCTTTAGTGTTTACATTAGCTGGGGTAATAGGATTAAGTGTTACACTTTTAGTAATGCAAACAAGGTTTTATAAGAATCTATCAAAGCACTATCAAAGTGTAAGCTAATAATTGACTTGAGACTAAGTTTCAACAATAATTCATGAATGATTCTTAATAGAATTCCTTTTATTATTTTTTTCTTAGGACCTGTTTTGCCGGTCCTACTTTTCTTTTTAAACATAAGGTTGTTCATAATTTTTTTCTTTCTGATTGCACTTTATTCATTTTATAAACTTTCAACATATGTAATTTTTTCAATAGTTGGATTTTTAATACTTCTTAATAAAGAAAGAGTTAATTGGAAAAATGTATTAAGAAGTATTAATGAAGAGTTACCAATCCATCTCATAGCTATTGCAGTTAATAAAGAATCATTTGAAGTTTTAGAAGCAACTATTAAATCAATTTCAAAACAAGATTACTTAAAAGAGAAAATTATTATTTCTATTTCATTCGAGGAACGAAATTTAAGTAAAAGGGTTGTTGCAAAAGTTAAAGAACTATTTGAAAAAGAAAAATTTAACTATTTAATTAGTGCTCATCCAAATTCATTAGAAGGGGAGGTTCCTGGAGCTGCCTCAAATAAAAAATTTGCAGTTACAAGTGCTGTCAAAAAATTTAAGAGTCTTGATCCTAAGAATACTATTGTCACTATTCCAGACGCAGATACCGTTTTTCACTCAACATATTTTAGTAATTTAAGCTATTTGTGGATAACTAATAAAGATAAACATAAAAGATTTTTTCAGTCAGCATTTTATAAAGTTCAGAATAATTACAGAAAACTTAGATTATTTTCCAAAATTATTTCTACATCCCTAACCTTATCTATTCTGTCATCCTCAGTATATTTACCTAGTAAAAGATATACATTTTCTTGTTTTTCCTTAAGTCTATCGACTTTAAAAAAAGTTGATTACTGGGATGCTTCTATTGGAATTGATGATACACCTTTTTATTGGAGGCCTTATAAGCTTTTTAATGCTAATTGGAAATGTATACCTGTTTATTCCCATATATCAGTTCATGGAATATATGAGCCAGAATTTTTTCAAAATTTAAGTTCACAATATAAGCAGTTTTATAGGTGGGGGTATGGAATAATAGCTTTCAGTTTAGGCTTAAAAACAATTTGGAGTAATAAAAAGATAGGTATTTTGGTAAAATTGAGAGATTCTATAAGAGTATTTGAGTCCATGATAATAGTAAAAATTAGCTTTATAACAACAATAATCTCGTCATTTCTCTACTCATATATTGGAAATGATCTTAGAATAAATTTCAGTTTATTTAGTTTATTCCCAGTGCTAGTAGCGTTATTGGTTGTAGCAAAACTTTATCTTCTTTACTACTCTAAAATTGGAGAATCTATTTTTAACACTATTAAAACATTAGTTTTTGAAATACCATTAAATATTATAAATCTTTTAGTTTTTAGTTATGTTCCATACGCTCATGCTGCAATGCATTTAGCTATGAAGTATAACCATCATGAAAAAATCACCTGGTCAGACAAAAACTAAAAAAGTTGTATTGAAAGAAACAACAAGTAATAAACCTAAGACTTATAGAAAATACAGCTCTATTCGGAAGACTAAAATAAAAAAGGTACTTAAAAAAGAAAAAATAGATATAAGGTCTCTTGACTGGTTAAGGTCTATTGCAATTTTATTAATGGTATTTACACATGTAACTTCCATTTTCTATAGCTTTAAAAATGATAATTTTATTGAATATATTTCCCTTGCAGGAGGGACTTTATGTTTTACATTGTTTTTGTTTGTTTCTGGAGGAAGTACATACATTTCAACAGATGGCTTTGAAAAGGTAAAGGGTTCTAAGATTGTTAGAAAATCTCTTAATATCCTTCTAGTTTATTATTTAACAGCTACTATTTCTCTATGGGCTTTTAATCTAGGATTTCCAGGAGAGATTTCTATTGAATGGGTAAGAGAGTTTGTAAGATTATTCTTTTTCCAAAAGATTCCACCTTATACAGAATATCTTCTACCTTTCTTTATTATTTCAATTTCTATTCTGTTTTATAAAAAGATATATAAAGCAATATCTGAGAATCTTGTAATATTAACCCTAACTTCAGCAATTTTTTACTCAATAGGATTTTTAATTTTCAGTATTGATTTCGGAGATAGGAGATTAAATATTCTTAAAGCTATTTTAGGAGGTCATAACGACATTCATACATTTCCAGTCCTTCAATATGTTGTGATTTTCTTTGTAGGAATTTATCTAGGAAAACTACTTTTAAGAAGATATTTAAATAACGATATAAAAGCCCTTTACGACATAAGAGTTGTCGCGGCAGTTCTCGGAGGGCTTACTGTTAGTGTCGCGTTCATATATGAATTCGTTACTCCAATTACTTTCTTAAATTACTCTGTATATACAGGAAGATTCCCTCCTTCAGTTACTTTCATTGGAATTGGTCTTTTTGTATCATCATTACTCTTATTATTCTTTGAGTACCTTGATTCTAAGAAATTATTAAAAAATGGAGTTTTATCTAAATACATTGAATTCGTAAGTAGAAATTCACTCGGGTTCTTCTTCTGGCACTTAGTTTTAATTTTCTCTATTAAATCAGTCTTTGACGAAAATAAAACTGATCTAATTGATGATCCTACTATCATTGTTGTCCTTTGGGCATTAATAGTTCTTCTTTGCGTAGGCTTAATAATAATTACTAATAGAATAAAAAAGTTATTCTTTAAAAAAGATGTATCAATCCAATTTGCTCTTACATCACTATTTCTTTTAAGCATTCTAACTGTCAGATACGCTATTGTTAGAAATAATGCTTACGCTGAAGTAGAAAATTACGAAGTTGTTCCTGAAGTGACTAGAGATCTTTCAACTAATGATTCAAATTGGTGGGATAACGAATATTACGGTAAAGTAGAAATTCTAGTAGATAAAGATAATTTTTTAGGAAGTACGAATTGGATAAGAGTAGAAATCAACCACTCTGATTTTATAGAACAAGGTTTATCATTCTTTCCTGACGGAAAAGACTTAAGGATTGTAAAATTCGATGAAGGATTTACTGAGATTGCTTCTGGTTTTGAAAACCCAGATACAACAGCTACATCAATCTTTTTCAAGGTAGATCAAGATTCAAGTGCAAGATATTACTTATATTTTGGAAATGAATTTCCAGCAGAAAGAGTTCAATTTGATGACTTAAACAATATTAGAAATGCAGAATATACAGGTATAAGCGGATTGATGTTGAAAGAAATTAATTTAGATTTAGAGCGAAAATGGAATTTAAGAGGTTTTAAAGATTTAAGAGGTGATTCTCTGAACTTTGAAGTAACTAGCGACATGTCAGAATTAGAAATGGTTGAATTCAAAATTCTTAACGAACAGCAAGAAGAAATATTATCTGGAAATCTAGATGACTATAATGAAATAGGAAAAAATTATTCAATTCCAATAAGAGAGCTGAGTGTAGGTACTTATTTTATAGAACTTGCAGATATTGAGATTAATGAAGATATCCAATTAATACAAAGCAAAAGACAAAGATTTTTTATCTCATACCCAATATTTGTAAACTGGTCTATGGACTGGGAAGGTTTTGGAGTAAATCAGGAAGATCTTAATGACATTGCTGACATTGTTTCAAAATACGGAGTAAAACTTACTCATTATTTTAATCCGAGAATTTACGTAACTGATCAGTACACAGGAAACGCAGTTTCAAGAGAACTTGCAATTTATTACACAAATTGGGTAATAAATAGAAGAAATACTTATCGAGAAGAGATTGGATTACACATTCATTTATATCCAGATTTGCTTAATGAAGTAGGAATAGAACCAGTTAGCGGAGCAGGAATAGTTGGAATTGGACGAGATGAACACATGTTACAAAGTTACAGTGTTGAAGATTTAGTTGAAATTTTTGAATGGTCAATTGAAAAATTTGAAGAAAATAATATTGGTATGCCACTTGCTTTTAGATCTGGAGCATGGATGTCAGGACCTAATGTTTTAGAAGCACTTGAAGAGGTTGGAATATTAATTGATTCATCAGGAAGAACTGCTGGAGTATTAAATCCGTCAATTGGTGCTAGTTCAAGAATTCCTTGGAACTTAACAGCAACAACAAAACCATATCAACCAAATATCGATGACATTAACTCAGCTGCTCCTCCAAATTTTGATTTATGGGAGTTTCCTAACAATGGAGCAGATTCTTATTGGTTTAGTGCTGAAGAAATGATAAGTAGGTTTAATCAGAATTATAAAACAATAATGGAAGAACCTCAGGTCGTAACTTATCTAAGTCACCCACATCAATTCAAAACCTTTGACTCACAAAAGATTAGAGGGCTTCTGGGCTACATAGATCAATATGATTATTCAGAAGACAAAGGTCCCGCTGTTTATTCTACTTTAGAAAAAGTTTATTATGAATATAGTTTGAACTTATTTTAAGCTGTATCGTAATGAATTTTGACCTTGATTCTACACTTAATAAAAACATGGGAAAAGAAAAGAAAAAGAAGTCAGATAAAAAACTTACTAAAGATAACTTTGAAAGAATAAAAGATTTCTTTCAAAAGGAGCTAGATATTATTCTTTCAGGTGTTTTTAAATCAAGAAGAAAGAAATTAGCTTTATTTATCCTGTTGTTTATAATATTCTCCTGTACTTTTGCACTTATCTTAGGAGGTTTTCAAATTAAAGATATTACAGAGTCAATTCGAACAGTGGATTTTGATATTTATCTTTCAATTTTTGTATTTTTAGGCTCAACATCATTAACATTTATAATCCTACTTTCAAGTCAGAGATTCTTAAAAAAAATAAAGATTCCTACTAAAGCTATTTTATTCTATGTAATACTCTCTGTTATTTTTATGTTCTTAATAGTATTTCTTGCATACTATAAAAAACATCCTCAGTTTTCATATACAATTCCAAATAATGGAGGATATATAGAAAATTATAATGAACCTATAGTTGTAAAAATTAATGTTCCAGTCAGAAAAGATAAACTGAAACCTTCAATTGTGCCCGATCTGTTTGGTAGATGGGAGTGGGAGTCCTATTTAGGTAATGACGAACTAACGAGGACTGGAAAGTTTTATATAACTGAAACTCCTTTTCCTGAATCGAGATTTATAGCCTACATAGCTGGAATTAATAAACTTACAGACAATGTTGAACATGAGTACGGATTTGAGCTATTTGCTGTTAAAACTCCACAAATAGTTAGTTCTTACCCAGAAAAGGATCAAGTTGACTTTGATCGAAATAAAAATTTAACATTTGAATTTGATACAGAAATAAAAAATTTAATTGATTATGATGTTTCAATTGAGCCAAACATTGATTTTGAAATAGTTCCTTCGGATCCAAAAATAATCGAAATTAGGCCAAATCAAACACTTGCTCAAAATGCAGAGTATATTTTGACTCTGACCTTAAAACCGAAATCAGTAATGGTACATAATAATGAATTAAATGAATACTCTACAGATAGGATAATTCATGAGTTTAAATTTACAACAACAAAAGAACCTTTAGTAAATAGCTTTAATCCATCAGGAGAGGTTGTTAGAGTCGAAGATAAATTAAAAGTTGAGTTTGCAGAAGAAATGAATAAGCAATCAGTTGAAAGCAATTTTGTTTTAGACCCTTTTATTGAAGGAACTTTTGTATGGGATGATGATCAGACAATGACTTATGATAATAGTTCTGAGTTCGAACGAGATACACAATATAAAGTTGTGTTTAAAGCTGGTACTTTAAGTAAAAAAGGTGGAACTTTAGAAAATGATTTAGAATTTCAATTTAAAACTATAGGAAAGGTTTCACCAATTAGTTTCTTTCCTGAATATCAATCAACTTATGTTGATGCAAATACGAATATAGCAATTGAATTAAATCAGGAAGTTGACAAAGAAGATGCCCAAGCAAAATTTAGTATTTCTCCAGCAGTCACTGGAGATTTTGGATGGGATGGAAATAAGTTAGTTTTCGATCCTCATAATCCACTAGATTTAAGTACAACTTATACTGTTACACTACAAGCTGGAGTAAAAAGTTTATATGGCACAGATTCAGATCAGCCAATGACATTCTTCTTTACAACAAGACCCCGAGTTTATGCATTCGATGTTCCAATTTATTATCAACAAACAAGCTTCTCATGTAATATTTATACAGCGATAATGATTATGGCATGGAAAGGAATAGGAGCTGACGCAACATCTTTAATTTCAGAGATAGGTTACAACGATAGAAGAGAAAATGATCAATGGGTAGGAAATCCTTATGTTGAATATGTTGGGACTGCAGATGGAGATTGGGGCTATGGTGTTTATGCTCCCCCAATTCAAAGAGTACTTGCTGCAAGAGGTATAAGTACAGAAGCTAGAACTTCATGGAATGTTTCTGATTTAGCAGCTACAGTTGAACAGGGACATCCAGTTATTATTTGGAGGTATAATGGAGTGGGAGGAGGTCAGAATATTAGTTGGACTGCAGAAGACGGAACTTATGTATATGCATTTAATGGTATGCATGGTTCTATTGTTACTGGGTTCCAAGGAAATCCAAGTAATCCTGAATCGTTTTATATTTCTGATCCTTGGCTTGGAAGATTATGGCTTGATAGAGCAACGTTTGATGCTTATTGGTCATATTCAGGTAGATCTGCTGTTATAGTTTATTAATATGGTTAAGTTTAATTTAAGAAGCATTTTAATAGCATTCGTACTTTCGCTTATTTTAAGTTCGATTTTATCTTTCGATATTGTTGAGAAGAATTTAAATGCTAAAGAGGTTGTAATTGATAGTGAAGATGATTTTGAAATAATTCCTACCCTTCGTAATAACGATCGTGCAATTGTCAAAGCTACCCAAAACAATTTTTTTACTGCTCGAGATCTTGATGGAAAATATTACTTTTCAACAAATGAATTTAAAGATCAATTAATTATTTCTGTTGAGAATAGAGCAGCTTTAAGCTCTAATCAATTTTATGGAAAGATCAATAAAATAAGTGAAATAGATAATTATGAAGATTTGATTGAAGTTCTAAATAATCCTCTACAAGATTATACTGGAGAGTATAGTAGTATCCCTCTTTCTGATGAGGAGCTTGAAAAGATCAAATCTAATTTTAGCGAAGATACTTTTGTTCTAGTTCCTAGTGATAGAATTAACGACCAAAGGGTTATTCTTGTTGGAGAGTATTTATTTTCACTTTTAATTTTTTCAACCTTTCTTTCTTTCATCTTTAATGGAATATATTTTGAGGAAGAAGATTAAAAACCACCCTAAAAACTTAGGGTGGTAATAAAAATTAAATTAATGCCTAAATTCTATACTTCTCATTCCAATGTATGGTCTTAGTTCACTTTCGAAAAAGAATACATTGTTATCTTTCATTTCAACATATTGTTCCTCAGATATTATTCCTTCTTCAAACATTTGATTTAGTCTATCTAAATGATCTTCTTTAATGGCATTTTGTAAATCATCTTGAGAAACACCTAGCTCAGATGCCAGATCTTCAATGTTTTTTCCTTCAGCTCTTGAACTTTCTAACTCATCAAAATTTATTCCAAGAAGCTTAGATATATTTGAGTTATTAAATTCTTCTTCTCTTTTAGCTTCAATCTCTATATGCTTATTTTGTTTAGCCTCTGAAAGTTTATTGTTAAATTCTTCGAAGTTAATTCCATAAGACTCGACTACTTCTTTTAAGACAGTATCTTCTCCTTCAAATAATTTATCAAAACGAAAAATGGTCTTTCTATTGGTATTGAATATATTAAATTAGAAGTAGTTTTCTCTTGCGCAAAAGTAGAAGTTGTTGCAAGAGTTAGTCCTGTAACCCCTAGTATACCCGCTACACTTAATGCAGCTATTTTCTTTAATTTCATAAAAGAAAAATAAAAATTAAAATACATTCTATTCCGGATGATTGTAATAATATTTTAGGATTAGATTATGAATTAAAAATGAATTAGGTAAGAAAGTGTTATCTATTATAAATTTATATTAAATATACTTTGTATATATGCGTAGGATATCAGGATGATTTTTAAGATAAAAATTAAGAAGTAGTTTATTCTTATATATACTTAATATATAATACTTCCATCTAGAGCAGTACTTTATCTATTTATAATACCATTGTAATAAAACAGTCTAATTGGTAAGATTATATAGATTCTTCTGAGATGTACGCGAACCTAATCGATCCTTGAAATTCAGAAGATCAAAGAAGTCAGCGCTGACAAAAAATATATACAATTAAAATAAAGAGTTTCTTTTATAAAGAGAGCAATTAATTTGCTTCTTGATTTTTGTTATATTCTTCAGGTTCATTTCGTTGTTCAATAACATATTCAACAACCTTATCTAATCCAGTAGCATTCATTAATTGATTAAGAATAGGAACTCCTTGTATTCCTGAGTACACTCCCACAATAATATAGAATAGAAGTGCTATACCTACTGTTGCACCTAAAGCTGTAAAAAGTCCTCCAATTAATCCTCTTAAGGCAACATTTTTCCAAGTAAAAGTTTCTGAAAATCTTTTTATTGCATCACTTAATTGTTTTGATTCTTCTTCAGGAAGAATTAAAACTTTCTCATCATCTTTTATATCATTAGCATGACCAAATTTTGGTAATGATTTCTCTTCTTTCATTAATCAAAAACTCATAATAATTACAGCACGTTTTAGAGTAGTATGACAGCAATCAGCTATATTCGCAATACAATATCCTTGATAGTTAAGCCAGTAGGCCTTAAATTCTCAAGACCCAGTTTTTTTTGCTAGTAGATTTATAGGACTTTGAGATTTGGTTAAATCTGAATTTTCTAAATAGAAGAAACATTTATGGACGTATATAAAAGGGCTAAAACAACGCTCTTCTGTAAAAAAATCTTGAAATACTGTTGTTAGAAGTTAATTGTGGGAAATTCTAATATACTTTATAATCCATGTTATAAACAATATTAAAATGACAATAATTGCTGGAAAAAAACAAAAGCAACTGCTTACATTAAGCCAGTAATTTTTGCATCTGATTTAGGAAATGATGATACTCTCTCCCGGGAGTATTAAGTTTAAACAAAAAAGCACTTTCTATAATTATTTAATAAATTAATAAAATGAAAAGAATTTTAATTTCAGAGTTAAATGAAAAATCATTCGGAAAGAAAGTTTTTCTTAAGGGTTGGGTTTCTAACATGAGAGTTATGGGAAAGTTAATTTTCATTGAACTTAGAGATCGAAGCGGAACAATACAATGCATTCTTG
This sequence comes from uncultured Candidatus Saccharibacteria bacterium, assembly GCA_964635995.1. GTDB lineage: Bacteria > Patescibacteriota > Dojkabacteria > J137 > J137 > JAGQLF01. Next base: position 13,275 of record CAZWRA010000019.1, on the reverse strand, counting down.
AAGAAAGTTCAAATGATGAAGTGTTTAAGAACCTTAAATCTGTTACCCTTGAGTCTGTAATTTCTGTTGAAGGAATATTAAAAGAAAGACCAAATGAAAATAAAAAGAAAGAGAAAGCATTTGAGATTGAAATAGAGAATTTCGAACTCTTAAATAAAGCAGCTCCACTTCCAATTCCTGTTCAAGGAAATGGAAAAGATATAAACGAAGAATCAAGACTAAAATTTAGATACCTAGACTTAAGAAGAGAGCGGATGAATAAGATTTTAAGAATGAGATCTAAATATATAAGAGCTTTAAGAGAATCTCTATATGAAAAAGATTTTGTAGAAGTAGAGACTCCAATTCTTACTGCCTCAACAATGGAAGGAGCTAGAGACTTTGTTGTTCCTTCCAGATTACATCCTGGAAAATTTTATGCATTACCTCAAAGTCCTCAACAATATAAACAGTTATTAATGACAGCAGGAATAGAAAACTATTTCCAAGTAGCAAAATGTATTAGAGATGAGGATCTAAGAGCTGATAGAGGATTTGAGTTTACACAACTAGATATTGAAACAAGTTTTAGAACTGAAGAAGAAGTTATGGAGCTAGTTGAAGACATTGTTAAAAATGCCGTTAAAGCTGTTGGAGGAAAATTAAAAGATGAAAGTTTTCCTAAATTTACTCACGAGGAAGCTATGGAAAAATATGGAGCTGATAAATTCGATATCAGAAATGAAAAAGAAAAAGAAGAGGGTGTATTAGCATTTGCATGGGTACATAGATTTCCTTTTTTTAAAAAAGTTGATAAGGAAGATATTGCTGAACTTCGAGATGGTAAAAGCGGATGGACATTTACTCATAACCCTTTCAGTATGCCTTTACCTGAACATTTAGAATGGCACATGAGCGGCACAAACACTGAGAAAATAATTACTCAACAGTACGATCTAGTTTGTAATGGTTATGAAGCAGGAGGTGGAAGTATTAGAGCACACAGACCTGAAATTTTGAGAGCTACATATAAAACAATGGGTTATTCTGATGAGGAAATAGAAAGAAGTATTGGACATATGTTAAAAGCATTCGAAGTAGGAACACCTCCTCACGGTGGCATTGCCTTAGGGTTAGATAGATTAGTAATGGTTCTTGCAAATGAAGATTCTCTTAAAGAAACAATTGCATTCCCTATGACTTATAACGGAAGAACAGCTGTAATGGACGGGCCAGGACCTATTTCTGAGGATCAGAGAAAAGAACTACATCTAGAATTCGGAGGAGGAAAAGATGGTGAATCAATTTCGAAAGAAATAAGAAACATTTTAGATGCATCTAAAGTAGAGTATAAATTTCATGAACATGAGCCAACTCCGACAAGTGAAGATTCAGCAAAGGTTAGAGGAACAAAAATTGAAGAAGGAGCAAAAGCTTTAATCCTAAAAACTAAAAAAACAGGTAAAAATATTATGGCTGTTGTTAGAGGAGATAAAAAACTCGACACTAAAGCTTTAAAATCTGAAATCGGAGAAGAAGTAGAGTTTGAAAACCCTGATGTAATTTTTGAAAAATATGGTGTAAAAATTGGAGGAGTTCCTCCATTTGGAATGCTTTTTGAAATGCCAATTTATATGGATGAATCTATTCTTGAAAATGAAAATGTAGCATTTAATGCTGGTCTTCAGACTTGCTCAATTACAATGAAGAGTAAAGATTTAAAAAGGATTCTTAATCCTATTGTTGTAAGTTTTGAAAAGTAAGAATAAAGTCAAAAATGAAAATGCTGGGTATTACTCAGCATTTTTTTATCCTTAGTTAATTAAATTCGAGAAATTTCTACTTTGAATCATTTTTGTTGCATTATCAAAGTCTCTCGGATTTACCGCTGACACATCTCCATACATAACAATAAGGTTATTTCTTAAAGTCGAAACTGAAATTTGTGTACCAATTTCTTGAGCTTCACCAATTATTCTCACAGCCATAGAATATAAAGTTTCTACCATAAAAGAACCTTCATTAGAAGCTTCGTCTTCTAGAGTGGTAGTAGTATTTGTCATTATTTTATATTAACTATTGGAGTATAGGTTAGTATTAAAAATAATCAACATTTTGTTGCCAGAAAAAAGCAACAGTTTATAATTCTTTATCTTGATACTTCTGTTTGATATACTGAACCATAGTTCATAGATTTTTGAAAAAGTACTTTTTTATAATAACTATTTTAGTATCATTTTTACTTCATCCTCAATTTTTAAGTAGGATTAGTGCTTCTGTCACTGAAGAAAAAGTTGATGAATTAATTTCTAATCGAAGCTTTGACGCGAACACAATATTAGTTAAGTATAAGAATTCCGAAGAAATCAGTGCAATAAACATTACTCTAAACAAGAAACCTAAGGAAGCTATAAATAGAACAGAAAGAGAGCTGGTTAGATCAAAACTTTTGGAAGCCTTAAATAACGAAGATGTTGAATTTGCTCAACCAAATTACTTATATAATCCAGCGGCATGGGTTTCAAAGCTAGGATATACAGTCCCTTCAACTTTTGATGAAAATAAACATTGGTATTATTTAAAAAGTGGAGTTCCTGATGCATGGAGATATCAAAATTGTCCCAATGAAGAATTTTGTGGAGGTAATCCCGAAGTAGTAGTAGCTGTAATTGATTCTGGTCTTGCTTTTGAAGAATTCGATGACTCAGATGGCCTTACTGGGGCTAAGTATGCAGCTTCACCAGCCTATAGAGGTATAAATTTATTTCAAAATGAAGAGGAAATTCCTGAAAATGGATTGGATGATGATTGTAATGGCATTGTAGATGACTATAACGGTGCTGATACATTTGCAGTAATTCTTGTAGGAATGGAGACTTGCGATGATGAGACTCCAATTGAAGTTGATGAAGAATTTATAAAAGCTGGACATCCTGTAGATACTTATGGACATGGGACTTATGTTACTGGATTAATAGCAAGTGATGTAAACAATCCAGCTGTGGATACAATATCGCCAGCATTTAATATTTCGATAATGCCAATAGCTGCAAATATTCATTTTGATGAATTCTTTACAACTCAAAGTGTTATTAATGGTGTAGCTTACGCTATTGAACAAGAAGCAGATATTATTAATATGAGTTTGACAACAACTTATAGAGATTGGCTTTTAGAACAAGTTGTTACTGAAGCTCATGAAGAAGGAATATTAGTTGTTTCTGCAGCCGGAAACACTGCTTCAGATGAGTTAAGTTTCCCTGCAGCTTTTGATACTGTTTTATCTGTTGGAGCTGTAAATTCTGATGATAAAAAATCTAATTATTCAAACTTCGGTTCAACAGTAGATGCAGTAGCGTATGTTGGAGATGGTACATTAACTTCGGGAAATGCTGTTCATCAATCTACTTTAGCATGTTTCGGATTTTGTGATGAAGAGAACATTTCTGGAGGTTTTAAAAATTATAATTTAATTGGGACTTCTTTTGCAGCTCCTCAAGTAAGTGCTCTAGCTGCATTAATAAAAAGTAACAACCCTGAAGCTACACCTGACCAACTTAAAAATATGATTACTTCAACTGCTACTGATATTGGAGCAGTAGGTAGAGATAATCAAACTGGTTTTGGAGTAATCAGCTTTAAAGATGCACTTGATCCTTCAGGAATGGATGTAGAAGGTTTAGACATAGTATTTCGTTTTTATAGTCCAATTCTAAGAGCACATTTTTATACAATAGACGAAAATGAAAAAGATTATTTAATCGATAATTCAAGCTCGGTTTGGACTTTTGAAGGAGAAGCATTTCGAGCATTTAAGAAAAATTTAGAATTAGATCCAGTGTATAGATTTTGGAGTGATGAATACAAGACACATTTTTATACAATAGACTCTGCTGAAAAAATATATGTGGCTAATGAACTTGGTTCTATATGGAAGTATGAAGGAGTTGCATTTTATTCATACAAAGATAATCTGAATCTTTCACCTGTATACAGATTTTGGAGTAATAACAATAGAAGACATTTCTATACAACCGATCCAACTGAACGAGATTATATTCAAGATTCCTATAGTGAAGATGAATGGAAGTATGAAGGTATAGCATTCTATGCTTTTACCTAATAGAGTACTATAATATAGTATGAAGAAGTTTTTCACTTTTTTATTAGTAACAATTATTGCTTTTGGTGCTCCATTGAGTGTTTCTGCAAATGCGCGAGAAATTTATAATGTACCTGAGTTTAGATCAGTAACTCAAACACTTAGATACCCTGTAATTAGTAGAGAAGATTGGGGATGCCCAGATAATGATCCTGAATCTCCATATTATTGTAATGGACCATTCTGGTTCGCATATAGAAATCCAATTTCTCATATTATTATTCATCACACTGCAACTGGGACAGAGTCAGAAAACTGGGAAGAAGATATGAGATACGTCTGGACACTTCATTCTACAATAAGAGATGACAATCCAAATGATGGAGTACAAGGTTGGACAGATGTAGGTTACAACTATGTTATAGATCATGATGGAAATGTTTATGAAGGAAGATATGGTGGGGAAGGGGCTACAGGTGGACACGTTGGAGGACATAATGTAGGAACCGTAGGAATATCATTACTTGGAAACTACGATGAAATGACTTTAGGAGATGAGCAATATGAGAGTCTTAAAGAACTTTTAACTACTCTTTTCATAAAATATAAAATTGATCCAATGGAGTTCGCATATGATTATGGTGGTGGATTCAGTCAGAGATTAAGTGTTCACAATCATTGGAGCAATACTGCCTGTCCAGGAAGAAATGTTACTCCTGTAATAGATCAATTAAGAGAGGAGATCTCAGAAGAAGTAAGAAGAACATGGAAAAGAGAACTTCAACCTTCAGTTTGTCCTGGGTCATTAGTTGAAGGAGAAGAGGGATGCTATGAAATTAATACAAGAACTGAGTATGGTCCGAACCTTCAATCAATAAATAATATTGCTGTTGCATCTAATGGAGATATGTTTGTATCAAGTTACTACAATAGTTATTTAAGAAAAATTGATGAACATGGTAATGAAGAAATATTAGACACTGATTTTATAACTAGAGATATAGCTAGATATTCTGTAGATCTTGAGCTTGATGAAGAATTAAATAGACTATATATTCTAAACGCAAATAAAAAGCAATTATTTGGTTTAAATCTTGATACCTTAGAACTTGAATTAACAGTTGATACTGAAGAAGCTCCTAACGATATGACTGTTTTAAGTGATGGTACAATTTATATTGTTAATGCTGACTCTGATTCACTTACAAAGGTTTCTTCGGATGGTGAAACTGAAGTAATTGAGCTAGATGGAGAATATCCAATTAGAATTATCCATGATTCAAGAGATAATATCTTTATTTCAATGTACTTCTCAGATTTCGTTACAAAAATTAAACCTGGTGGAAAGACTGATCATTTCAAAACAGGAGGAATATTACCGATTGGAATGTTTGTTGATGAAGAAGATAATGTTTTTATTGTAAATGAAGGAGATGGTTCTGTTTCAGTTATAGATAATAATGAGAATATAAACAAAGCATATGATCTTCCATACCAAGCGAATGCAATAACTAAAGATTCTGAAGGTGATCTTTGGGTAACACATCCTTATAACAGTGCAATTAGTAAAATTGATAGGGATGGACTAATATCTACTGTAAAAGATATAGGCAATGAACCTATAGATATTATGAATATAAATAATGAGTTATTGGTATTAGATAATAACGAGACTGGCTTCATTAGAGTATCTTTAGCAGGAGATCCAGCTATTCCTTTAACAAGTCCAATTTATAGATTTTGGAGTGATAATAAGAAAACGCATTTTTACACTGCTTCGAAAGAAGAAAAGGATTATGTAATTGCAGACTATGATGATTCAGATTGGTATTTTGAAAGACCAGAATTTTATGCAGTTTCAGAAGAGACAGAAGATACTGTTCCAGTCTATAGATTTTGGAGTGATGAACAACAAGCTCATTTTTACACAGTTGATGAAGTAGAAAAAGATTGGATTAACGAAACTTATGAGGAGAATGTTTGGAAGTATGAAGGCATTGCTTACTACGCTTACAAAGATGAGGAAGACGACACAGTTCCAGTTTATCGTTTCTGGAGCGAAGGAAAAAAAGCGCACTTCTATACAATTGACGAAGATGAAAAAGAATGGATAGAAGATACATTTAGTGAAGATGTTTGGGAATACGAAGGAATTGCTTTCTATGTATTTGAATAACTACTTTAAAGATTTACTTCCAGATTTTGGATTCATCTTGCCTTCTGGAATTTTAATGAAGAAAGTAGTTCCCTTATCAGGTTTAGAAATAAAAGTGATTTCTCCCCCTGAAGCTTCGATAATAGATTTAACAACATAAAGACCTAATCCAGTACCTTCAGTCCCAGAAGAAGTAGCATTATATGCTCTAAAAAGTTTTTGAAATATCTTATCTTGATCTTCAACAGGTATTCCCATACCATTATCTTCAATTTCAATATTCAAGTTGTTATCTTTGTAATTAACTTTAATCTTTATAATTCCATTTTCATTTGAGTATTTAACAGCATTTGAAAGCAGGTTCTGAAATACAATTCTAATAAGTTTCGGATCAAGACTGAATTCTGGAAGATTTTCCTCTATTTCATAAACTATATTATGTCCTTTCTCTAATATAGTAGGATTAAGTTCTGCTATTACATCATCAATAACAGATTTTAATTTAACAGGTTCAGGACGAATCTCAAAAGTTCCCATATATATTCTCGAAACATTCAGAAGTGAGTTAATCATATCTACCATTCCCTCAGTTATATTTAACATCTCCATTAGGTAATTTTTCTGTTCTTCTGAATAATTTTCATATTTATCATCAAGTAGAATTTGAATATGCCAGTTTAAAGCTGTTAATGGTGTTCTCAATTGATGAGACGCTAAGGAAATAATCTCTGACTTAGCCTTATCTATGAGTCTTTCCTGACTTACATCTCTAAACACAACAATGCATCCTACAATCTGCCCTTCTGAGTTCTTAATTGTAGCAGCACTGTCTGAAACAGGAAGTTTCTCTCCAGATTTTCTAACAAGAACAGTACTACCTTTCATAGCTGTATTAGATCCGCTATTAACAGCATCTTCAATAAAAGTATCTTTTTGGCTTCCATCTTCTGATTCAAATCTTAAAACATCATCATATTTTATACCTATTACCTCATTTATACTATATCCGCTAACTTCTTCGCTTTTTGGATTAAAAAGAACGATTTTGTAATCTTTATCCACAACAATCACACCATCACCAATACTTAATAAAATATTATCTATTTTCTCCTTTTCAATTTTTAGTTGATCTTTCTGTTCTTGAATATAACTTAATGCTCTTATTAAAGCATTCTGGCTTGTTTCCAATGTGTCATTCTTCTTTTCAATTTGTCCTAAATTATCATTAAGCTCTGTGTTTTTTCTATTAATTGATCTTGAGATTCAGAAATTCTAGAAACCATTTTACTTAAAGCTTTTGAAAGTTCTCCTATTTCATCTTTTCTATCAATATCAAGTTTAGTTTTGAAATTTCCTTCAGAAATTTCTATTGCCTTTTCTTTAATAATATTTATAGGATAGATAATAGAACGTATTAATACAGAAATTAAAATTACAGTAGAGACAAGAATTCCAGCTGAAAAAATAAAAACATTTCTTTGAGCATCAGAGGTTGTTCTGACTGAGATTTCTTTTAGTTCTATAAAGTAACTTTGTTCAATATTAACTATCTCAGACAAGAAAGTGCTTGCTTGATCATCAAGAATATTCCTTCTTAATATTATATTTTGAATATCAGCAGTAGATCCTTCATTTTCTTGAACGGCTTTAATAATTTGATCACCTAGAAAAGTTCTTTCTGGAAGAAGTTGTTCATATTTATTTAACTGTTCAATTACTTCTGGAAGTTCGGTATTTCTTCTTATTTCAGTTCGATACTCGAAGGATAGCGTTCTATTTGCTTCAATTTCATCTATTAAACTTAAATCTTTTGTATTTATTAATTCTTGAACACTAGAATTAATTTTTGAGGCAACTGCATCTAGCTGCAAAGCTGCCCTTGTAAGGTTTAAAACTCTTTCTTCCTTTAATGTTAAATCTGTGATTGTGTTTATTATTGAAAAGAAAAAGAGAATTGCTGTGGATAAAGCAATCAGTCCAAGCACTAAGAATGAAGATAGTTTGTAGCTTAAAGGAATATTCTTAATCATTAGTAATAATCTATAGATAAATCTATCCAATATCAAGGTTTAGGCCCTTGAGTTGTAAAAAAATAGAGGATATAATCAAGTTATGATATTTCTAAATAATAATAATATTTTAATCTTCATCGGGGGTTGATATTTTGTTGTTTATAAATATCATAAAACTCCCGTAAGGGAGTTTTTTTATTTGCAAAATGAGATGTAGCCTGCCTACGCTGAAGCTATGGCAAGGTAAACTCAATAGTAGTAGTGAGTAGTAGCTTAATAGATAAAGCCACCCGCTGTTAACGGGGAGAGTGTAGGTTCGAGTCCTACCTACTCAGTAATAATTGAAAACTATTGAAAGGTTCACTGCCTGCCGGCAGGCAGGGAATCCAGCCGTATCAGTGAATTATTATGAGAGGTGGGCATTACTATATAAAACTAAATAAAGATTATGCTCTTTTTGAGCTTTCAGCGATGATAGAAGATATCAATTCTTATGTTGGTGGTCATAATTATAGAATAGTTAATGATTTTGAAGTTGAAACAGAAAGCGACAATTTATTATTAGGTCATCAAGCCGATTTCGATAGAGAAAAAGATAATCTTGAGGGTTTTTTCGAATTGGATACGGAATTACTTAATGATAAACTACCTGAAATTCAAATAAAGAAAGAATTTGTAAGTTTACTTAGAAAATATTTTCAAGAAGAAGAAATAAAAATTCTTGAAATTAAATAATTTAATTTAATAATTTTAAATATGGAATTAATACCGGAATCAAAAAAAATAGCAATTAAAGATCTAAAACAACATGTAGGATCAGAGATCTCTCTTGAATGTTGGATGTATAACAAAAGAGAGTCAGGAAAGATTATGTTTTTACAGTTTAGAGATGGGTCTGGTTTTACTCAAGGAATTTTAGAAGAGAAGAAAGTCGATTCTAAAGTTTGGGAACAAGCAAAAGAATTGACTATCGAATCTTCACTAATCGTCACTGGGGAGATAACAAAACATCCAAAGAAGGAAGATTATGAAATACAAGTAAAGAATATTGAGATAGTACATCTAGCAGATGATTATCCAATAGGAAAAAAAGATCATGGACCTGAATTCTTATTTGAAAATAGAGATTTATACCTAAGATCTAAAACTCCATGGGCAGTATTAAGAATAAGAAATCAAGTATTTCTCTCAATAACTAATTTCTTTCATGAAGAAGGATTTATTAGGACAGACACACCTATACTACAACCAACAAGTTGTGAAGACACTACTCAGTTATTCAGTGTTGATTACTACGGTGACACAATGTATCTTTCACAATCTGGTCAACTTTATTCTGAAGCTGCAATTATGGGCCTTGGGAAAGTTTATGACTTTGGACCTGTTTTTAGGGCTGAAAAAAGCAAAACAAGAAACCATCTTTCTGAATTTTGGATGATGGACGCTGAAATGGCTTTCTATAATCAGGAAATGAATATGGATCTTCAAGAAAGATTAGTTAAAAGAATATTAAAAGATGCAATAGAAAATTGTAAGACAGAGTTAGAAATTTTAGAAAGAGACACAACTATAATACAAGCATGTGTTGATAATCGATTCATAAGAATGAAACATTACGATGCTAAGAAGGAGCTCGAAGCTGATGGAATGAAAGTTGATTTTGAGGTTGATATGACTACAGAGGAAGAGATAGCTTTAGGAAACAAATATAAACTTCCTGTTTTTATTGAAGATTATCCTTTTGAGGTAAAGTCATTCTATATGAAGAGTTATGAAGATGAAAGAGGATTAAAAAGAGCAAGATGCGCTGATTTAATTGCACCCGAAGAAGCTAGGGAAATTATTGGTGGAAGCCAAAGAGAAGATAATTATGAAACTTTACTTGCAGAATTAAAAAATAGAGATTATTCTGTTTCATATTATGAGTGGTATCTGAATGTCCGAAAATATGGATCAGTTCCACACTCAGGATTTGGAATTGGAATGGAGCGAATGGTTAGATGGATTAGTGGCGTCCATCATATTAGAGAAACTATTCCATTTCCAAGAACACTAATTTTGAAAAAGCCATAAATGACTCAATCTGAAAATAAAGGTATTGCAAAAGGAATAATTTCTAGTATTGCTGATGCTGTCAGAATATACGTTTTTGAAGTAGATATCGAAAACGATGATTTTACTAAACTAAAAGAATTTCAAAAGCGTATTAGATTAATAGAAAAAGCATTATCAGAAGTTACTTCGACTCAAATTTCTAGAGTAGATAGGATTTATTTAAAACTTCCGAAAATATTTTGGAAGATAAGTCCTCTAAGAAATCTAACTTTGAAGAACTTGATATTAAGATCACAGAAACTAGTTAATGAATTATGCGACAATATAGATTTTGAAATTAAAACATTAAAAAGATTAATTAATTATAAACATACTGATACATACAGACAATTTAAGACAATGCATTTAAAACGAAAATCTGAGATTCATGATTTATATGAGAATTATATGTATGTTTTAAGTTTGCAGTAATTTTGACCAATTCAACGGCTGGCTGCTATAATCTATGGAATTACATAACAAACTATGGATTCAATAGAACCAGATATACATACAGAAGGCGATGCTTACGTTGAATACAGACTTCAGAAGGGAGATTATGAAGACATTGTTGGATGTACTTCAACAGAATTAGGGGATTATCCCCGTTAAGGTTTAATTTCAAGATTTTCAAAAGAAATAAAAGAGAATGACTTTTTTAATGCAAGCATGACTTTAACAAGTTTATGCTCAAACATTGAGAGAATAACTTCACAAGAATTACTTCAAGATATTAATAGTAGATTAGTAGCAGTTAAAAAATTAGCTAATACTAATATATTTCAAAATTCTTATTATAATTCAAAATTAAGAGAAAAGTTGGATTATACATTAAGACTTACATAAAAACCTGAATTACTAAAAACTGAAGAAGTAGTGCTTGAAGAACAAGAAAATCCAGATGACTTACATCTTCAAATGCAATATAGGGACAAAAGACAAAAGATTGCAAAAGAAGTCTTAAATGGATATGTAGATTTACTAATGACAGAAGTTCCTTTTACTAGGCAATTAGCTGATTTAAATTTAATGTTTTTAGGTGATAAAGTTGGGTTAAGAAGTCCTTATAGTAAGGAAGAACAAGATAAAATTGTTGATGAAACATTAGATAAAGTTATTATAAACTTACTTGCACCACTAGGAAGAATTTTCACTGAGAAATTTGATCCAGAAATTGAAGGAATGCAATTCGTAGGCACTGACAGTGGTCTTCCAACTATTGCTGGAGAACTAGACATTAAAATGATGCCTAATGAATTTCTAGATGTAGTCGGAGATAGATTAGTGGAAACACTGGAACATATTTTAAGAAATGCTTTTACAGTTCACGGAATAAGTTCAAGAGAACAACCTGGGGATTTCGAGGTAGTTACACTTTTAGGCCCTAACGGAATAGGTAAGGGAACATTACAAGAAACAGAACTTCAAGTTGCAAGAAATGTTATGGATGAAGCAACAGAACTTTTAGAAGATTAGACAATTGCTAAATACATAAGATTAATTACTAACCCAAACAAAACAAAAGTTATAACTGGAACTGGCGGAATCTTTAATTCTAGGGAAGCGATAGACTATAGAGCTTTTGATTCAATGGGAGCAGCTGCAAGAATTGTAGTTTTAGCTGGGGAATTACTTTCTCCAAGTTTTACAAATGCTATGGTTCTACTTCAAACTATTAGAGCTGTTGCTAAGGGAAATACAACTATTGAATACGATACATGACCAAGAGCAAAAGAGCAGGCTGCTTATGCAGATGGAAGATTAAGAGAAGTTGTGACTCAACATAATGATCTTAACTATACGTTAACAATGCTACAAGTTGAGGGTATCGATGCAGAAACTGCTGATTTAATGATGAATAATCCTGAAGCTTCAAGTCAAGCTCATGAAGTTCTAGGAAAACTTTTGAATATATTCAGAAATGACACAGATATCCTAGTGCAATTAGATGAAAATATAGAGAATATCGAATATGTTAATAGAATTCTAGGCTCTTTCTTACCTCAGACATTAAGGGCTAATTTAGCGAACTTTGAAGCAGCACCTGTAATATATTCAAGATTACTAAGAGCTAGGGCTATTGCACTTTCAAGAATAGGAGAAAGAGCTAAGAAAGAGGAGCGTGAAGATGATGCTGATATCGCAACAATATTAAAAAGACTATCAGCCTACGATTCAACTACTGCAGTTCCTGCAAGAGAAATGGGAGGTGAGCAAGGAGTTAGAATAATTCCTGGTGCTGGAACTCCGTCTGAAGCAATTGAGGCTTATGTAAGGGCTAGAATAGAGCAGATTAATCCAAATTATGACTTCAGCTCTCCAAAGTTTAAGATTCTATTAGAGAAAATGAAAACAGCAAACAATATTAGAGTATTAGGGCGTGTTGAAGCTTAATAATTGAATATATTTAGCTAACTAGAGTATAATTAAACAGTGAAAACAACAATAAATAACAAATTCTTGTTTTTCTTTTTTAGAAGGTCCTGAGGGATTTGTTTTTAAACGAACATTGATCCCGAGAAATCGGGATTTTTTTTATTTTTAATACATTTATATGAAAGTCTCAATACAAGGAAATAAAGGGAGCTATTCACATATAGCGGCAAGTTATTTATATAGAAAAGGTATAGAAATTATTGAAAGAGAAAACTTTACTGATGTATTCGAAGATTTAAAAACAAGGCGTGCTGACATTATTGTTGTACCTATTGAGAACTCTACTCATGGGTCTGTTTACCAAAATTACGATAATTTAACAAAATATGACTTTCCTGTCATAGGTGAGATTTATTTAAAAATTAACTTTCATTTGATTGTTAATAAAGGTCAAAAGATTGAAGATGTAGATACTATCTATACACACCCTGTAGCTATGAGTCTAAACTGTACCCATTTGTCTAGGCAATTTTTAGAGATTTTTTAGATATATTTTT
>CAZWRA010000018.1:0-25313 GCA_964635995.1 uncultured Candidatus Saccharibacteria bacterium | reverse complement strand
CATTGCAAGCAATTTCGACCGCAAAAGTGGGGATTATCTTCCTTTAGTTTACACTCTTTTATTGTCAACAAACTATAAAAAACATATACTGATATTAAGGTAAAAAATAATCTATGAGTACCAAATATATTAATTTTAGGCACCACAATTTTGGTGCTAGTTTTAGTCATCCTAGACGGCTGTCTTTTTTTTGTTGGCTTTATTTTCTTATTCACTACTTTTTTAGCGTTAATGCCAATACAAGTAAGAGCAGCAAGCAATACAATTAACTTCCAAGGAAAAATATTAAATAAAGACGATGGGACGAATTTAGTTGCAGGGAGTCCGGCATGCGTAGCAGAAGGGGCTGATACCTGTGACTTTAGAGTAAGAGTGTACGATGCTGCGACAGTTGGTACTCTACTCTTTGAAGAGGAGCATTCGAACATTGAGATTGGAGATTACAATGGAATATTTAATCTAAGTATTAATAGTGTATGTAACTCAAGAGGAAGTGACTGGACTACAGGTGGATGTGTTAGTAATGGAGGAGTAGATTTTAGCGACCCAAGTATATATTTTGAAATTAGCTTTTCCCCTGTTGGTGATGCTAACTACACCGAAGTATTCACTAGAAAGATAGTGAGTCAAGTTCCAAGCGCATTCTATGCTGAAAGATCTTCAGGAACAAGTATAGTAGATGGTTTAACTCCTGATAGGACATTAATTAGCGATAATTCAGGAGTTTTAACAGTATCACCAGTAACCAGTACAGAATTAGGGTATTTAGATGGAAGTACAGTTATAACAGGAGGATTACTCTTTGCAAATGGAACAAACTTCTTGCAAGATGTTACGAATCTTTACTGGGATAATGTTAATAAAAAACTTGCAATTGGAACAAATACCCCAACTGATGCACAAGTTCATATTCAAAATGATAATACAACAAGTGGTTCAATCACTATGTCGGCAACAAACGGAAATACAACTTTTACTACCTCGTCAAGCATTACACTTTATGAAGGAGATTATATAATTCCTAAATCTTCTACTTATCAAGCTAGAACTATATCCTCTACGTCTACGAGCACATCTTTCACAGTTACTGATCCCTTTACAGGCAATGTAAATGCACAAAACTTTGCAATTTCAAGAAAGACCTTAATTACAGGAGCTAGACCGATACTATCTTTGAGAAACGATTTCTCTGCCTTCACCCCACAAGAGTGGCAATTCAGGGTAGGTACATTTCATACAGGAAGTTCCTCGCTAGATGTTTATAGCACTTCTACATCACAAACTGCACTTAGAGTCGAAAACGATGGAGATATTTTTCTCGGTACTGATACAAATTTTGGAGGTATTGGAAATTCAAGCAGGCTTTATGTTTACGGAGGGGAACAGGGTGCAAATGTTGATGTAATGGGAGAAGGAATTCTTGACAAAGATCAAGCAACAATAGAATTACAGAGTTCAGATTATGAAACATCTTACTCTTCTGTTTATTTGCAATACTATGGACCTCAGGCTCTAGGTTCAACGTTTGGATTTAATAATGATTATTTAGGTGCTTTAGTTTTCCAAGGAGAAAATACTACTGCAATAATTGGAACTTCTAATGATGTTCCTTTAATTTTTGGAACTAATAATGTAGAAAGATTTAGATTAGATGAGAATGGAAATATAGCTTTATGAGTTACAGCCTAAAATGCATTTTTAGATATAAAAGCTGCAACAACAAGCTCAGCTCAAATCAATTTAACTGCTTCGTTGGGACTTAATACATCAACTCCTGTTTCAGGAGATTTATGGTGGAATGGGACAAATCTATTTTTTTATAATGGAACAACTAATATTGACCTCCTTTCTGGATCTATTCATCCATGGACTATTCAAGGTAATGATATCTATTATAATACAGGTAAAGTAGCAATAGGAACAGGAGCTCCAGGTACGACTCTTTTTCATGTGCAAGAAAATTTAACAGGTCAACCCGTTTACTCTGCTGATACGTCTTCCGCTTTTTCAAGTAGCGATAATACAGCGATTTCAATTATTTCTGGTAACTCACATTCTGCCACATTAAATTTCGGAGATGACGGAGATGAGGACATAGGGGCAATTTTTTATAACCATAGTACAAATAGCCTAACACTTCGTACAAATACTACAAATCAATTACAAATTGACTCTTCAGGAGTAATTACTGTTTTCTCGTTAGCAGGTGGAGGGACTCAATGTTTACAGGTTGATAATTCTGGTGTTGTATCAAGAACAGGATCGGGGTGTGGACAAGCACTTCCTTCCCTAACGAAAGGTTCAGTTATTTTTTCAAACGGATCTACTCTATCGGAAGATAATGCAAACTTTTTTTGGGATGAACAATTCAATTTGTTGAGAATTGGAGCTACATTTAACTATCCAAATGGAGGTTTTAATGTTGCGTCAAACCTGTCTTCTACTTCAAGTACAAGAGTAAATAATATATATGCTCTATTTACCTCAACAAATCTCGCGGCAGGTACACCAGTAAAAAATATATTTTCGGATACAAATATAACAAATGCTCCGGTAGGTGGAGAGGTTCAGGGGTATAGTACTGATTTTACAATAAATAATATTACCGGAATTGTTGAGTACAAAGGCTATGAGACGGGAAGTGATTTTAATAGTAATGATCATGATGATCTGATTTATTACGGATTTTACGCAGATGGTTCTATTGTTTCTTCTGCAATTGTAAATTATGGGTTTTATGCAGAATCGGGTTTGGAACACGGTATTTATAATGATTCTCCAACGTTTTTAGGAAGTAATGTTGGAATTGGAGCAGCATATTCAGAATTTACTAGTTTAAGAGTTGGTGAGGTTGGAACTCAAACTCAAAATGGAATAGTTGTAGAACCAATTAGTGTTAGTTCTGGAACCGCAAATGGAATATTAATTGAGAATGTTAGTGGAGGTTTTACCAACTATGGCTTAAGAATTAATACTTCAGCTTCTCAAGATTATGGTATTCATATTTCTGATGGGGGAATGTCGCCAGGACATTATTCAATATATGCAGGATATGATGTTTTGGTTCAGGGGGAAATTACTTATTGGTAATAGATCTATTAGTACTACTAGCTTATGTATTGATAATCAAACAATAGCTGATTGTGGTTCGAGTATTAGATATAAAGAAAACGTTCAAGATCTAACTAGCGGACTAGAAAAAGTTATGCAATTAAGACCTGTAACTTACGATTGGATCGAGACAGGTAAAGCTGACCTTGGTTTTATTGCTGAAGAGACAGATTTAATTCTTCCAGAACTTACAGAATTTAATGCTCTAAGGCAGGTTAATGGATTTAATTACAGACATTTTACTGCGGTTCTAACTTTAGCAATTCAAGAACAACAAGCATTAATTGAAGCTATTCAAAATGAAATTAATTCAGCTAATGGAATTACTCCAACTGGTTTAATTACAATTGAGGAAGCGATTATAAGTAATAAATTAGAAGTTTATGGATTAGTAGATTTCGGAGATAATACTGTGGGCGAAACATTAATACTTGCTGGGGAGACAGAGGTAGAGATAAACTTCTCTGAAAGCTACTCTACTCCACCATTTATAACAGTTACGCCAGAAGGTGAAGAATTCATTAATTCAGGATTAACTTATGCAGTTATTGAAAAAACTGTTGACAGTTTTAAGATTAAGATAAGTGGTACATATACTGAAGACTTAACTTTTAACTGGCATGCTTTTGAATAATGGAGAGATTTGGAATATATAAAATTTTATTCGGATTGGCAGTAGTTCTCTTTCTAATCTTTAATTCTTCACTAGTAATTGATTCAATTGTAGCGGGAATGTTCATTTTCAGTACAATAGGATTATTATTTAGACGAGAAGTATCAGTTGATAACTTGGAAGATGAAATACTTTACCCAGAGGTTCATCATTACGATAAATCAAGAAATAATCCCTATACTTATTCACTTGTTGCAGTAGCAGTATTTTTATCGCTAATCTTTTATATACTACAAGTTTTTACTGAATTAAGAGTCGGTTTAATTTCATTACTCCTCTGGCCAATAATGATTCTTTCTACAATCTATGTTTCTAATAAAATGTCAAAAAATCTAAGTAGCTACTTATTAATCAACTATATTAATAAAGAATTTAGTGGAGAAGAAGAGGTTGTTGTGTTATTAGCTAATAAAATTATAAATGAGAAAAATCTAACGAATAAAGAAATAGATGAGATAATTAAAGACAATACGGATTGGAAAAAGAGTAAAAGAAGTAAATTTATTGAGAGATTTTTAGAATACAATGAGTTACTTCTTAACAAAGAATATTCATTAAGTGATGAAATTGAAGAAATAAATAAAAATAAATAAAAAAATGAACGAATTTCAATTAAATATCCTTGATAACTATAAAAATCCTAATAATTATGGTGGACCAGCTTTTAATTCAAATGCATATGCAAGTCAAGGCAATATTACCTGTGGAGATAAGATTGAGGTTTTTTTAATGCTAGATAATGTTATTTTAAAGGATGTGAGTTTTAAAGCTGAAGGCTGCTCTATTTCAATTGGAGCTTTTTCAATAATCTCTGAAGAACTAAAGAATAAATCTATAAAAGAAATTCTAAGTTTAGATTACGAAAACTTTATTAAACCTCTAATTGGACTTGATCTAACCCCAACTAGAATTAGATGCGCAACATTAGGTTTAGATGCGGTACAGAAAGCACTAATGAATCCTAAGTCTTCTGTTTAAAATATCATAAGCCATAAAAATTATAATGTGTATAGGAGCTAAAAATCCTATTAGAAATCTAATTAATTCTTCAGGTGTTGCTTCTGGATTCGAATTGGAGATACTAAAGAATAAAATAACAAATCCTAGGATAATTACTCGTCCAAAAATATACAGAGTTTCTGCAATTAAGTTCATTTCTAATGCAGATTCATTTTGAAATTCTCCTAAAATTTTTTCTCTAATTCTATAGTCAATATCTACTAGAGCTGGAGCACTTACAGATTGGGTAAATGCAAGTGCTAATGATCTAATTACTAATGAAGGAATAGTCCATACAGCTGCCAAAAACATTGTGAATATAGTATAAATAATAAAACCTATATAACCCAGTTGGATACGCACTTTGAATGAAGGCTTGCTATCCAGCCACGCTACAAGAACTGCAGCGAATCCAATAGTACTAGAAAGTGCCCCTACTCCAAACTCCTCTCCAATAAGAATGTAGGGAATTATCATAAATAAAACAGCAAATAAAGAATTAAAGGCTGATTGAATTATAGATAGTACTGAATAAATACCTATACCCTTCTTTTTTAATACTCTAACTATTTCATCAGATGATATTTTGCTTTTAGCTTTTTTATTAAAACTATAAGGAATGAAAACACTTCCTATCAGAATAAATGTTCCAAGTAAAAAAGTATAATCATACCCTCCTGTATAAGTAATTAATGCACCAGAAAGAACGGGAATTACAATTTGTAAAAGTAACACTATACTTTGCAGTAAGCTAATAATTCTCCCTCGCTCTAAACCATGCATCTCTTTTAGAGTAATTGTGTGTTCAATAGGCCAGTAAAGACCATGACTAAATCCTCTTAAAACTGCAAGAATAATGTAAAGACTTGCAATATCATGATTTACAAAAAAATGATTATTAAAGTTGCAGCTTGAGCTATTGAAGAGATTCTGAAACTTGTTAGATAACCAAGTCTGTCAATATAGAATGTAAGTGATATAAATCCAAAGAAAAGACTTAGTAAAAAAACTAAATAGTCAGTAAGAATAACAATTATGCTTCCAGATTCTTTATACAATAAAATGTAGTAGTATGCCCAAACAACTAAATTTACTAAAGTTCCTGTTATTTTATAAAGTGTAAATTGGCTAATAACCTGCCTGTGTTTTTTTACTTCAATTGATTCCATACACTATTGTAGACCGATTCTTTATATTTATCCAAGTATAGAAAAAAATGGTCTTTAATCTTATACTACACGTATTTACAATTAAACTATAAAATTAATAGTAATGGCTGGAGGACAAGGTACAAAGCTTTGGCCCTATAGTACTGATGATATTCCTAAACAATTCCAAACAATATTAGGAGAGACTACCCTATTTCAAATGAACGTTAAAGCTCTCCTCAAAGCTTTTTCAGTTGAAGATATTTTTATCTCGACAAAAAAGAAATACGTTAAGTTTATTAAAGATCAAACACCAGAAATTTTAGAAGATCATATCTTAGCTGAACCTGACGCAAAGAAAAACATGGGACCAGGAACTATCTATGCAGTTTTAAAAGTGGATTCAATGTATCCAGGAGAACCATTTATGGTTGTTCAAAGTGATTGTATTAGAGATCCTGAAGAAAAATTTATTGAAATGATTAAGGAGTCTGATAAGTTAGTTAGAAAAACAAAACAGTTAATATCAGGAGGAGCAAGACCTCATTCACCAATAATGGGAATAGATTACTTTCAACTTCAGATAAGCTAAAAGTTAAAACTACACTTAATGTATATGGAGTTGAAAAATTTGTTTTTAGACCTGATTCATACTCAGAAGTCAGGAATTTAGTCGAGAATTTTAATGTTATTACACATAGTAATCATCATTGTTGGTACTCAGACTTATTAATGGAGGCCGTTAAAGAACATAGGCCGAACTGGTATGAAAAGCACAATGAGATAAAGAAATGTTTTGGTAAGGAGAATGAAGAAGAAATGACTGAGAAACTCTATTCTGAAATAGAAAATCCAGGGAATATTGAAGAAGTAACATGTCATTATTTTTGAGAAAAGTGGATTAATAGTTCTACTTCCTTTTAAATGGATAGATGTGGGTACTTGGAGTTCGATTTACGATAATCTATCGATTCCAGGTCGAAACTATACGGATGCAAATGTTGTAACAATTAATACAAAAAATACTCTTATCAAAGGATCGAAGGATAAGTTAATAGTGACTCTTGGAGTAGATGATTTAGTTATTGTCGATACAAAAAATGCACTTTTAATTTGTAAAAAAGACCGAGCTGGAGATATTAAGTTAATACTTAAAAATTTAGAAGAATCTGGAAGGGAGAACTATCTTTAATTTTTCTTTCTCCACCGCTCAAGCCTTGGGAATCCAATTAATGCAAACCATCGTAATAGTTTAGCCCATCCTATCTCTTTTAAAGCGTCTTCAGAATATTTTTTAACTTCTTCCATGGTTGCATCTGGGTTTATAAATTTCCCGTCTTTATAGCAATAAGAGCAGTATTTATGGCTTTTTGATCCATCTTCTTAAGTTCCTGAATTCTTTCCATTTTCTAAAGGCATCATACAGGACTGACAAAATTTTTCAAACTTCTCTTCCATATAGAAAAAGAATAATAAATATGACAGATTATGAATCTTTATTTATTGTGTGCCAATTCCTCATTATCATCTATAATCTGACATTTATTAACAAATTCTCTAGCCAGTTCATCAGATACAGGAGACATAAATTCAGAATAATGCTCGTCTAAGTAAGATAAAGCAAGATTTATTGATTGAGGATCGTGGAGAACTCGAGTTTTAAATTCTGAATTATTATCTGGTTTAATTCTCATTACTGGAAAACATCTATTCATAATTCTTTCAACTGTATCTTCAACTTGATCGTTATGAGGATCCTCAACACGTAATCTTAAAAGTAATTTCGATCTTAAAACATGATAGTCATAGAATTGAAATTCTTTTCCTTCGTCTTCATAAGCATTAATAATTTCTTGGATTTCGCGTGGTTCAAAATTTTGTATCATCTGATCGAAATTATTTGTAAATAAATAGTTTACTTCTATACCTAGACTTGCTAAATAAACCATTTCATCAATAATTCCTGATGAGTTAATCTCTCTGGAAATATTAACTATTCTAAAAATAGGCTTTCCTGCTTCTCTAATTATTGGTGCATATGCACTTAACCATGGATGAACGTTAGACTCTGAGTCTGGAGGAATTACTACATAGTCACATTTACTAATCTCTTCTATCATTACATTAATTCATGCCTAAATTCTCCGTTAAACGAATCTATAATATGTCCTTTAAGATCATGTAATTGAAGCTCTCTTATTCTAATTGCCCCTTGTACAGTATCAAAACCTCTTTCTCCTCTAAATTTTATTTCACCATTTCTTTCAGCAGTAAAAATCTTTCTTTCTGGACTGGTAAATCGAAACCTTAAATTTGTTGGAGTTAACCCAATAGTATTAAGATAATCAAGCATTCCATTGTATCCTCCAAATTCCATATCTTCATGTCTTTTTGCAAAAGCAATTGCAGAATACACTATATTCATTACTGAATGTTCTTTATTTGTAATTACATTAGGTAAGTTAAGAGCTGAGTTTTTTAAATATTCAAAATAAAAAATTTTCTCTCTTTTGGTATCTTCTGATAATAAAAAACTATTATTTCCTTCTAAATCAGCAATCTTACCTAGTACATATTTAGCTAAAAATAGCGCATCAAGGAAATTTCCAGTTCTTTCAGATTTTAAAGTTGATAATATATCCTATATTGGACCTTTAAGATTATTAACAATAGTTTTTAAATCTCCGACAGGAAGATATTTAATTCTTTCAACATATTTTCCTGAGATAAATTATATTTATCTATTAATTCAGCTAAAACTCTTGTACTTCCTCCATCGTCAACAATATTTAAACCTACTACATGCTCAACATCATGTCTTTTGAATTCATCAACTAATGAACTTCCTCCGTGACCTCCTGAAACTAATACTAACCTTCTAATCGTATGAATATTTAATCGGGGTATTATACGATGTAGAAGAATTTTTACAAAATAAGTTAAAATTTATCTATTATTACCAACTTGTATACATTAAACTTTCATGATCACCCTCCTCTTTTGGAACTTCTTTCCATATTCTTTCTGTAATGAAGGGGATAAAAGGATGAAGCATTTTTAAATATGTCTTTAATGCATAAAGTAATACTCTGCCCGTTTCCTTTTTCTCTTCTTCAGTTCCTTCCTTCACATAGTCTTTTGAAGATTCAAGATAAACGTCACAATATGTATGCCAAAATTCGTTATAAAGATTAAAGGTAGCTAATCCAAAATCAAATTCATTAATATTTTTTGTAACACGATCTTTTGTTTCATTTGTATGTTTAAGAATATTCTTACTATTTTCTAATTTAAGGCCACCTTCAGCTAAATCATAACTTTGTGAAACATCAACCCCTTCTATATTCATAAAAACAAATTTAGAAGCATTCCAAATTTTATTCATGAACTGCTTAAAGTTTTTTAGTTTATCAAAAGTCATTGCATAAGATGCTCCTGCAGAATTTTGATAGAAATAAACCATTCTGACAGAGTCAGTACCGTAAGTTTCACGAACTTCATCAATATTAATAAGGTTTCCTTTTGATTTACTCATTTTTTGACCATCAGTACCTTTTACAAGTCCGTGAAGATAAACATCTTTAAATGGAATAGTTTTATGTTTTATATAACTAAACATCATCATTCTTGAAACCCAGTTTTCTAGAATATCGTATCCTGTTTCCATGACATCAGTTGGATAGAAAGTATCCATTAGATCATAGACATTAAGAGTAGCGAATGGCCATTGACCTGAACTGAACCATGTATCTAAAACATTTTCATCCTGAATCCAGTTTTCTCCAGGTGAATCAACTTGAACTCTCATATGTTCAGGATTTGTTGGGTCTAATCCAACATCCTTACCATTTACTTTAATAGTTGTTCGAACCTGACCGTCATCTCCGACATATTCACTTATTTCTCCTGAATACCAAACAGGCATTCTATATCCCCACCATAAACTTCTTGATATAGCCCAGTCCCTTAGATTTTCCATCCAATGAAAAAAGGCCTTTTCCATATTTTCAGGATGAAGCCTAACTTCTTTGTTTTTAACCATATCTATAACAGGTTGTCTTACTTTTTCAATATCAACGAACCATTGTGAGGACATAATTGGTTCAACAATCGACTTAGTCCGCTCACTAATAAGAATATTTTGTTTTATCTTTTCTTCTTTAACGATGTACCCTTCAATTTTCAGGTCTTCAATAATTTGATCTTTTACTTTGTAATAAACAACACCTTTATATTTTTCAGGTACAGGACCATACATTTTAATATCTTGTCCAATTACATTTACATAACCAATTTCTTTTGATGGATTCTCTGCATTCCATTCCATCATAATATGATAATCATCAAGAGCATGAGCTGGAGTTATTTTTAGAGCACCAGTTCCAAAACTCTTTTCTACTTTATGACTAGTAATTATTGGAATTTCCTTATCGATTAGAGGAATAAGAACTGTTTTTCCTAATAGATCTGAATATCTAGGATCACTAGGATTAATAGCAACAGCCGTATCTCCAAACATTGTTTCCGGTCTAGTTGTTGCAACCTCAACATAATTTCGTAATTCGAAATTCGTAATTATTACTTTTCCCTCTTCATCGAGTTTATAGTGCTTGTACTCTTCCCCCTTAGCAAGCTTGTATCTAATATTATAAATATTTCCTTCTCTCTCTTCTCTTTCACATTGATTATCAGCTAAAGTAGATCTAGCCTTAGGGTCCCAGTTAACGATTCGGACACCTTTATAAATCATTCCTTCTTTATACATTTGAACAAAAGTTGAAAGAATAATTTCGACAATTTGTTCATCAAGGGTAAAAATATTTCTATCGAAATCAGCTGATAAACCAATATCTTGCTCATCTTTAAGAGCTTTTTTCATATTCTCCTGATTAAAGTCCATCATCATCTGGTAAAACTCTTCTCTCTTTAAATCAAATTTATTTATTTTTTTCTTTTCTAATACTTCTCTTACGAACACTCCTTCCCCTTCTAATCCAGCATGATCTTTTCCTGGAAGAACTAATACTTTCTTACCTTGCATTCTTTGAAATCTAGCCATCGCATCTTGGTAAGCGTAACCAGAAATATTACCGATATGTGGTCTTCCATAAGCGTTTGGTGGAGGACAAATTAAACTCCATGGAGTTCTCTTATCTTTTTTCATTTCTTCTGTTGAGAGAACTTTGTTTGTTACTGGATCAAATTCAGGTTTATACATTCCTTTTTCTAACCAGTTTTTAAGAATTTCTGATTCGTGATCTTTTGCTATATATACTCCGTTTGGTAGTGCCATATAAGTATTAAGTAATAATTATTAAGTAATAAGTTTTTTTCTAAAACCTATTAACATCTTTCTGAGTTCATTAATTTCTGAGTATAGATCTCTAGCTTTATGAAGTTCAAAATAAGTAAGTTTATAAGAAAGCTCTACAAAAAATCAACTTCAGATGTTGATCCAATGGCGATGTTTAAAAACTGTCTAAATTCTTTGATAGATTCTCTAGCAGATCCTTCTGCAATGTTAGTTCCAATAGAAGACGATGTTCTCCTTAATTGAGAGGTGATTCCATAAACCTCTGTTTTTGGAAAGTTACTAGTTACTGAGTAAATATGCTCAGATAAGGCCAGTGATTTCTCCCAAATTTTTAAATCCCTAAAGTTTTGCATCTTAAAACTTACAACTTAAAACTTACAACTCGAAGGGACTCTTTTGGAGCATTACCCACCCTAATTCCAATAAGAAGTTTATTGGCACTTAATTTCAGCTATTTCGGGCTTACCCTGAGGAGTCTACTTCTCTTAAACAAAGCTTATTTGATTGTATTCCACTAAGGTTTAGCGTATTTGACTCTTTCCTCAGCACACCTGGGACAAACAAGTGTATTGCTTATTTGGATTATATCTTAATATTTGTATACGTGCCAGAATTATTCAAAAGATGTAATTACAGTATCTACATTACCTGATTTATAAATAGAATCATTGTTTGGGTTATATAGAACTATAATTTTATTTTTAGGGAATACTGTAACTATATCTCCCTTTTGAACCCTTGCGTAGAACTCAGGATCCTGTTCAATTAACGTTTGTGTATCTTCTACAACAGAAGCTTGAGGAACTTCTTCACTACCTTCTTCGAGTAGTCCTTGTGATTTTGCTCTTTCTAATATTTTATTAAGTAGTTCAACCTGACTATTTTGTGAAATTTGTGAAGGAGGAAGTCCGTCATAGACTACTGTTTTTCCATCTCTTCTATAGATAATCATTCTCCCTTCATAAATAACAACATAGTCACCACTTTGAGCATCTTTATATACTTCTTCTTGAATTTGATTTCCATTTCTTAAATCTTCAAGAATTGTGTCATCAAGTTCAACAATATCTAGTGGAACTAAACTTTGGCTAACACCAGCTACTTTTCTGACTTCTTTTACAATTTGATCACCTAAAGTTTCTTTAGGAACAAAAAACCTATAAGCTAAAATTCCAAAAATTGCTAATTGCAAAACTATTACTACTGCGATTACTGATTTCATTCCGCCAATATTGTTTGATATCTTAACATTAGGTTTAGATAGTCCAATGTTTCCAGGTTGAGAATATTGTTGATTTTGAGGTTGAAAATTCATAATTGTTAATAAGATAAAGTGTAATCTAATTATTTAATAAATCACTCAATAATACAAGTTTATTTCAGTATACCGTCTTAAATATATTCTTAGTGAATGACAATGATTATAATTCACTGTAGAATTAAATATTCTGATAAAGACTAATGGAAATAATAATTTTGATACTTTGAATTTTAGGAGCACTTGGTACGCTTCTTTTCTTTAATGAGAAAAGAAAGTATAAACTTGTCACAGTAAATGAAGTTATAACAAAACCTATAGTTTTAAAGATTTCAATTCCTGTTAACAATGACAATAAGCCATTAGCAGCAGAACAATTCTTTCAATCACTTCATGGAACATTAAGAACAGATAAGAAAGCGAAATCTCCAATTAGTTTTGAGATTGTTGCAAATAGCAGTGGAATATATTTTCTTGTTACAACTGAAGAAAGATATAAATCTTTTATTGAAAATCAAATTTACGCTCAATATCAGGATGCACAAATTGTTCAAGTTCAGGATTATTCGCGTACAAATAAACAAGTTAACTATATAACTGGTTTTGAAATAGGGCTGAAGCGTGAATTCTTTTTGCCTATAAGAACATATACTTAT
Source organism: uncultured Candidatus Saccharibacteria bacterium (assembly GCA_964635995.1). Taxonomy (GTDB): domain Bacteria; phylum Patescibacteriota; class Dojkabacteria; order J137; family J137; genus JAGQLF01. The sequence continues at coordinate 12,154 of CAZWRA010000018.1, read as the reverse complement.
TTTGAAGTTGATCCATTAGCTTCAATAACCTCTTCAATTTCAAAAATAAATCCAGGAGATGAATTATATATTCAGTTAGTAATCAGGCCAGTTTCAGACAGTTGGCAAAATGATGGTAAAAAATTTGTTAACGAAAGAAGAGCTAGAACAGATGAAGAAGGAAAAAGGATTGCACTAGAATCAGGAGAAGGTGCTGAACTTACTCAAGTTGAGTATAAAAATCAGAAATTTGGTTTTAATTTTATAATTCGATTAATAGCAAAAGGACAGAATAAAGAAGTACTTGAGCAGCTACTTGAAGACTTATATGCATCGTTTAATCAGTTTCAAACAGCTCAATTTAACGCTTTTGCAACAAAGAAATCGGATCATTCTTTTAAAGAGAAATTAAAACAAACATTATTTGGAAAACGACTTGGAGATAAACTTAGTCTATTAGATAAATATAGACTTAGATTTTTAGATGAAAGAGAAATTGGAATTTTAAATACTGAAGAATTAGCGTCCGTTTATCATCATCCAAACAAATCTGTTCAGTCTCCAAATATAGCATGGGCTAAAAGTAAAAAAGTTGAACCACCACTTGAAGTACCGACCTCAAATGCAAGATTTTTGGAATAAAAGATTATCGAGATAAAAGAATAAAGTTTGGAATAAAAAAAGAAGATAGAAGAAGACATATGTACCTTCTTGGGAAAACTGGAACTGGAAAATCACTATTTATTCAAAACATGGTTTATGGGGATTTGCTTGAGGGTGAAGGAATGTGTATTATTGATCCTCATGGTGAATTAATAGACGATATCTTGACGTTTATCCCTCCTAGTAGAATTAATGATGTAATCCTTCTAGATCCATCTGATGTAGATTATCCAATTGGTTTAAACATGCTTGATATAAAAGAAGGTGAGTCCAAAGAACTAATAGCTGATGGAATAGTGTCAGTTTTCATTAAATTATTTGGAAACTCTTGGGGGCCAAGACTACAGTATATTCTTACTAATACTTTACTAACATTGCTCCACTGTCAAAATGTATCTCTTCTTGCAGTACAGAGAATATTGTTAGATTCAAACTATAGAAGATTTTTATTAAAACAAGTTAAAGATCCATTCATTTTGAAATTCTGGGAAGAAAAGTATGAACAGTTGGCTAAAAATCAAAAGTTAATCGCAGAAACTCTTTCACCAATACAGAATAAAGTTGGAAGATTCCTCTCCTCTAGTTAGAAATATGATTGGTCAAGTTAATTCTTCAATCGATCTTAGAGAAATAATGGATTCAGGTAAAATTCTTTTAGTTAATCTTTCCCAAGGAAAAATAGGAGAAGAAAATTCTTCACTACTTGGAGGTATGTTAATTACTAGACTTTATACAAACGCAATGCAGAGAGCTAATATTCCTACGCAAGAAAGGAGAGATTTCTATCTTTATGTTGATGAGTTTCAAAACTTTGCAACTGAGACGTTTATTAAAATTCTATCTGAAGCTAGAAAATATGGTCTTAACCTAATGGTCACTCATCAGTTTATAGATCAAATTGAACCGGGTATTCATGATGCTATTTTTGGAAATGTAGGAACATTAATAAATTATGTTGTCGGTCCTAAGGATGCAACTAGATTAGAAAAAGAATATGTACCATATTTAAATGCTGATGATCTTGTTAATTTAGAAAGATTTAGTTTTATTACAAAATTAATGATTGATGGTGCACAGACAAAGCCATTCACAGGAAAATTAGTTCTACCTAACTATCCTCCAACTGGAGTTAAAGAAGCAGTAAAACAGAGTTCAAGAGAGAAATATGGGAGTCAAAGAGAAGATATCGAACTTAAACTAAACAAATGGGCATCTCAGGAATATAACGATAAAGGTAATTTATTTCAGAAAAGCTAGTTTCTGAAATTTAAATAAGTTAATATTCACATATGGCTGATGCTGTTTCAGAAACACAAATTAATGCTGAAAATAGAACAGAATATTCATTTCTTGAAGAAACAGAACTTAAAGATGACGAATTCCCTGAAGAATTTAAGGATATAAAGTACGCAATTATGAACGAGGGGCAAAGGCTGGTCACCTCTCTTGGCTTGCAGATAAGATTGCAAGTGGAGTTGAACCTGCATTTATTCTAGAAGGAATTGGTAACCAATCTGCCTTTGGTTTTAGAACGTTAGAAGCAGCAAGAGATACAGATCTAACTAAAGAATTATTAATTGAACTCGCAACAACCGATATAAGAACTGCGCTCGAAGAGATAGAAACAAGCGGGTTTTTGAATTATTTTTCCGAAGAAAAGAAAGCTGCATTTTTTGAGAATAAAGATAAGTTTTTAGATAGCTTTAGTAGATTGCATGAAAAGGATGGGTTTGAACAATGGTTATCTCAAGCTAAAGGGGTAAAAGACAGAGAGGGACGATATGTAAAAACACCTCTTGCTAATAAGAATGATAACTGGGCAATTCACGCAGTTAGACATTTTATTGATGTCTATCATTCTGGAATGGGAGATATGGTAACTATACTTGATGAATTACAAGATTCTCTTGATGATTTTCGAGATTTTCATGATGAGACAAGAATGTATGGTATTGCTCAAGAATTAAGATATGATCCAGAAACAAGAAATCTTATTGAAGATATTCATAATGGATGGAGAAAGGGGTGGTTTGGGGTTACAAATAGAAATATACTTCACATGGACGATGGAACATCTGTAACTTTATCTTTTAATGATTTTGAAAGGCTTGTGGATTATGCAAATATCTCATCTGTAGCTAGAGCAGTTATTTTTAATCTAGATATGTTTGAGTCTAATTTAAAAAATAAATCATCAGAAGAAGTAAGTGAGTGGCTTTATAAGCATGTAACTGATCTCATTATCAATACGCACAAGATCATGATGTTCCATCTTCAATTACGTTCAGGCATATGGTTGAGATGGGGGAAGTTATTGAATCTGAAATTGGAAGAAGAGGGACTGAAGATCCTGCTTTAAATGAATTACTGAGAGCTAGGAAATTTCTTGTAGAACAAATTCAACTTGATGTAAATATTGGATTTATTAAAAATATTATTAAAGTTTTAGAGAGAAAATTTGTAGAACAGGAAAAATCTAAGGCAGCCTAACCTTTTTTAAAAACACCAATTAGCCATTTGTGACTTCTTTTAGTATGATCAATCTTTACAAGTTTTAGTCCCACTCTCTCTGCTCTATCTTCTAATTCATCAGCAGTAGTCAAGTTGTAGAATCTTCTAATTTCTCCATAAGATTTTGATTCTGTCTCAACAAATTCTTTATCTCCTTCTCTTACAATCACATATAAGATACCATCCTCTACAAGAGCCTCAGCGAGTTTTTTAAAGACAATTTCCAGATCCTGGTCACTAATGTGATGAAGTGAGTCTCTAGCCCAAATACCCTTAAATGTGTTCTTAGGAAGATCATAGTCAACTATATCAGCATGAATAACATCAACATTTGGATTTTCAAATCTTGCCATTTCTACAAATCTTTTCGAAATCTCTATAGCAGTAACAGAATATTTATCTGATAAATATTTTGCGTCAAATCCAGGACCACATCCAACATCTAAAACTTGAGCTGGAGGATTCACAAAGCTTATAAATTCATCAAGTTGCGGTTTAGAAACAAGCTTCTTAGCATTTTCAGATTGATAATGGTGTGCATGCTTTTCATAGCTTTGAATAAGTTCTTGTATGTGTGGTTTTAATAAAAATGCAGCTTCATCTCCATCTATCTGTCGAAGTTTAGTTCTATCTAACCTCATCTCATGATCAACAAGTATTGTGAGTAATTCTTCAGGTGTATTTGCGTAGTACAAAACTCCAAGTTCTTTCTCATCTATATACATTTGTGACTTGAATGATTCAATTAGTGGGTTCCAGAATTCTCCATACAAAATTACAGGTTTATGTAATCCAAAATATAGTTTAGCTAATGCCCAAACTAATCCGAATTCAGAAATTGTTCCAGTCCCACCTTTGCAAACAACGTATGCATCGCCCTTCTCTATTAATCCAAAAGTTCTGTTAATGTAATTTGATTGTGAATCAGTTTCATCAGCTACATTCGCAAGATTTTTCCCTTCAAAAAAAGAAGCTAATTTAGGCTCCCAGTAAATAACTACAGTATTCCCACTCACAGACTCAGCTCCATCAGTAGCAGCTTTCATTAAACCTGGTCCTCCTCCATTAACAATTGTATAGCCATTTTCAGCTAAAACTTTCGCAGCATTATAAACACTGTTATAGATAGGATCATCTTCAGGTATAGCAGAATCACCAAAAAAAGTAATATTTTGAATTATTCTATCTTTTAAATTTACACCATTAGCACCTTCAGGCTTACTAGGTAGCTTATAATTTGTAGGCATTAAATACTTTTAAACATATTTATCTTACAGTAGAATCATAAAAAATTGAAATATCCTAAAATAGGATATCTCGCGCTGTCATAAATTGACACAGTTTCACGTTAAAATTCACATATTTAATGCCAATGTTAATTTCTGGAGATTAAGTTCAAGTTGGTCAGTTTTAGAGAAAAAAGAACCGACGCTTACTCTATTTACCTCAAACATTCTGATAAATGATGCTGACTTAAGATTAACTGAGCCATCTATACTTATAGTTCCTTTATAACCTTCTTCCCTTAACCACTCTACTCTATATAATATTTCAGGAATAAATGGATTGCCTTGTTTGCCTGTAACAATAGTCATTAGTTGAACTTCAGGGAACTGATTATAAAACTCTATTTCTCTCATATCACTTTCTGCTTTAAGGACAATACCTATATCTAAATCAGGATATGAATCTAGAGCATCTTTAAATTTAGATTCTTGGTGAATTAAAATTCTGTAATTTTTTGGAAAGCATTCTTTTTCTAGAAATTTCTCTATAACAGCTTTAGGATTAGAAACCATTAAGTGGATGTTAAAGTGTGTTTCAATATTCTTACCGATACAAAGAAGTGCTTCTAGGGGACCTACTGTAACTTCACCTTCAAAATCATCGCCAGGAATATTAATATCAATATCTATACAATCAAAAAACTCTTTATAAACTTCAAGCTGTTTTAAAAACTCATCTTTATTAGAAACTAGAATTGCTGGGCAAATTTTTATCATTTGTATAATATCACTACTGTATTCTACTAGAGAAAGTGAATACTATAAAGTTTCACAAGGAACGATTATATAATTGGAGGAAATTTATCATTTTTATCAATATATTCATCTAGCGAATCTTCATCCCAAAGATTTTCTGGATTATCAATATATTGAAGGAATAACTTGCCGTTTAAATGATCAATTTCATGAAGTAATAAATGTGACATAAAGTCTTCTCCCTCTATTGTCTTAAACTCACCTTCTAAGTCGTAATAATTAATTTTTACATACTTCGCTCTAGAAACTGGTCCATATAGCCTTTTATTTTTAGAGTTAATAGACATGCATCCCTCCCAAATTATTGAAGTCTCACTACTCTGATCAACAATTTCTGGATTAATTATAGTAATATAATTAATAACATCAGTTTCTTCGTTTTCAACTTTTATTACAAACATTCGCAGCATTACACCAATTTGTACTGCTGATAGTCCGGCTGCTGAATCCTCGTGTGCTTTAATAGTATCAACTAAATCATTAGCTAAATTTCTTGTCTCTTTAGAATCGATTTTTTCACGTGCAATTTCTACTGAAGGTATCAGCAATCTTTCGTCTCCTATTTGTATTATGTCTTTTATCATATATAAAATTATAGCTAAAATTATTTTGAGAATTATATGTGAAAATCATTAATGAGTAACAGTTTAAGAATTTTTTGTCTATTTAAAATATATTTTACCCTAAACTTAAACTATTATAAAGCACAATTCAGTTTGCTGTTCAAATAATACAAAACCATTACTGTATTGTGAATGTGCTATTTTAGTATATATAACCGAGAGTAAACAAGTAGGAAGATAGAGTAGAAAAGACTATCGAAATGTTAAGTTCGTGAAACAGTCTGAAATTCAATGCAGTGTTGACATTCCATTTGTAGGGGAATAAACTTAAAATAATTATTGATCGGATCCATCAATATACTTTATATATTACGATGTAAGAATTATGAACAAGACAGATCTTGTAGACTTCATCGCAAACAAAACAGGTCTTACAAAGAAAGATGCTACTAATGCCTTAAACGCAATGGTAGAAGCTGTAATGGAGACTGTTAAAGCTGGAAAGGCTGTTACATTGACAAACTTTGGAACATTCCTTTCAGTTAAGCGAGCAGCTACTGTTAAGAGAAACCCAAAGACTGGTGCTCCAGTTAATGTTCCAGCAAAGAATGTACCTAGATTTAGACCAGGTAAAGCATTCAAAGATGCTGTTGCATAAAATATTCGTACCCGAACTTTTAAAATCCCGAGTAATCGGGATTTTTTTTGTCTAAGTAACTATACTCGGCACCTTGAACTCCTGCCTGAGCATGCACGGTGTTTCATCATCTAGACCCTGAAACAAGTTCAGGGTGAAGTATAATAGATCATACTTTTAAAATTATTCAACTTTTATATCTCTTACTTTAATCTGAATACGTTTATTTCCATTCCACTCGTTAATTCCAGGCATACCTGCAATGCTCAATGTTTTATTAGAGGAGAGTAGAGAAGAATACATTCTTGCATTATTAAAGCCGATAAACTCTAAATCTGGTCGCTTTTTTGTAAAGAACTTAAAGTGTTGCTTATCTGAACCAAATTTCTCAGTTCTTACTGGCATAATATTGCTGAAAGCAAATACTGGATCAGGGTTATAGTGACCGAAGGGTTCAAGTTTTAATAAAAGATCAATAATCGAAAAATCAATATCATCAAAATCCATGTAAGAATCTATAAGTAATATTTTTTCTAAATCAACATCACTTAAATTTTTATTAACATGATCTTCTAATGCTTCTTTAAATTCAAAAAGAGTAGAGTAGTCTAGCTGAAAGCCAGCAGCTCCTGCATGTCCTCCGTGTCGAAGTAAATATTTATCTAGCTCTTTAAATACATTTGCAATGTTAAAACTCTCTATACTTCTAGCTGATCCTTTTATATGACCTCCAGATTTTGAAGCAACTAAAACTGGTCTATAATGTTTTTGTGATAGTTTACCTGCAATAAGTCCTACAATGCCCTCAGGCCATTCATCTCCAACAATAAAATACACTTTTTTATTTCCTTCATTTTTAATAATTAAATCTGCTTCATCAGAATATTTCTGAGTAAGATCTTGTCGTTCTCTATTTAATCGATCGAGCTTTTTTGCAAGAGTATAAGCAGCATCTTTAGATTTAGTTGTTAAAAGTCTTACAGCATCCATAGCTTGCTCAATTCGTCCTGCAGCGTTTAATCTAGGTCCTAAAACATATCCAATATGGTAACTTTGTATTTCTGAAGGATCTGCGCCAGCGACATTCATTAATGCTCTTAAACCAGCATTCTCAGTTTTTCTTAATCTTTCTAATCCATACTTAACAATAACTCTATTCTCATCCCTAAGAGGCATTATGTCACAAACAGTTCCAAGCATAGCTAAATCGAGATATTTATTTATATCTACTTTGTTTCCAGTTCTAATGTTTAACGCTGAACAAACTTTCCATGAAACAACTGAACCGCATATTTCTTTGAAAGGATATTGATTGTTTAATCCTGGATGTGTCGCTGCTTTAACATATTTTGAAATAGCATGATCTCCAATTATTTCTACATTATCTAAATCTTTCGCTTCATCTGAAGAGAGTAGAGTATGGTGATCAGTAATTATGAATTGAAAATCATCTTTATATTTTTCTACAATCTCAATATCTTTAATTCCGCAATCAACAGTAATAATTACCTTAGCTCCTATTTCCTTTGCTTTAATAATTGATTCTTCAGAAAGACCGTATCCATCAGTAAATCGATTAGGAATTAAAGGCGTTACGTCAGCTCCTAGTTCACGATATAAAAAGTCCCACATAATAGAAGTGCCTGTAACTCCATCAACATCAAAATCTCCATGTATAACAATCTTCTTATTTCTCTTTATAGCTTCTAGAATAGAATCAACAACATTATCCATTCCATACATAAGAAATGGATCATGAAGATGAGAAATTTCTGGATTTAAAAATAGTTCTGTATCGCTAATACCTCGCTCCTTCAAGATAAAATCAATAAGCTCTTCCTTTTTAGGTCTATACGCCGGCACAACCCACTTCATAGTTCTTTAGTTTAACGCGTGGGGGTAAAAATTTAAATGTAAGTAATTTTAGCATATAGCCTCGATCATGGTTCCCTTTGATAAACTCAGTGCAAGCTTGCTCACCATGACAATTTCAAACATGTTAAAGAAAACTTATGTCACCCTGAGCTTGTCGAAGGGTGAACGTGCCACTATGTTAGAATTCTTTATCCCCTCCTAATATTTCTATTCTATGAAAAGATATTTTGTTTATATTCTTAAATGTTCTGATAATTCTCTATATGTTGGGGTAACAAATAATGTTGAGAGAAGGTTTTATGAACATAATAATCCTACATATAAATCATACACATCGAAACGACTTCCAGTAATTCTGCTTAAGAGTTTTGAATTCAATCAAATACATGAGGCAATTAACTTTGAAAAAAAGTAAAAAATGGAAAAGAATTAAAAAGAATGCCTTAATTAATGAGAATTGGGATTTATTAATAAAACTATCTAAAAATCATCACGATTATGGTTCGACAGGCTCACCATGACATTATGAAAAGTAATGTCACCCTGAGCTTGTCGAAGGGTGAGCGTGAAAGCCCCACTAAGTAGTCAGTTGACTTATTAAATTCAAAAAAATATAAATTATCGGATAATCTAAAGAGATTGCTTCGCTATGCTCGCAAATCGTCAAATGAAATCTGTATATGAGAATTGTATTCTTTGGGAAGAACAACTGAGCGTTTATACAAACATTTTAACCTTTTACGCCGGTATGGGCATTTTAGTGCTTTTATGCCCACACCGGGTTAGTGTTTCAGGTTAAAATTTCAGCAGAGCCGTTAGTCCGTGATACGGATTTCTTGGATCGGTTCATCGTTCGATACGTAGATGACTTCGTAGTCGCCTGTATCTTGGTTTCCCAAGGGCGAGACCCATTCAGGGACACTTGCTCCTGGCGTGAATAGGGCGAAAGTCTCGAAGTTAACAGTTTCGACCCTGATCGCACCAAGGGTGCCTGTCATACGGAAGCCATCGCTTCTGGTATAACGGATGTGCTGGTCGAAGTAGCCAGTACGTGTCAGCAGGATACCTTCAGTCGGAACACTTTCAGCCTGAAAGACCAAAATCGTTGTGCTATCAACCGTGATAACGCCTTCGTCGACGTCTTCGTTTACGCCTTCGGTTTCACAGTCCGCTTCGCTGAAAGCTGTATCGACAGCATTATCGTTTGCATCCAATATGACAAAAACCGCAAAACACCCATCGGTTGTATTAAGTTGACCCATGTATTGTAGGTCACCTACGATAAAAGTGAATGGTGGGCTTTCTGTCATAAGAGCGATATATAGCGGTGCTGCTGGAACCGGTTCCGGGTCATCTTGTGCATGAAGTGCGGTGGTGACACTGAAAATCGCAAAAATAGCGAAAATCAGCCCAATGATATTGCGTGCGTTTTTCTTTCCGAACATTGCTTTCTCTACTTAGCTTGTTTGTGTTTGTACCCCTATGGTACTGTAAAAAGCTCAGTAAGCTCTATACAGTAACATTTAGATACTTTAACGCTCAGTTGTTAAAGTGCAATGTAGGCTTTCGCCATACAATTTTAAAAAACTGGCATTAGCTTAACGCATAATGCTATAGTCGTTATATCATAAAGTTGTCAAAAAGTGGAGACTTAGGAGTAGTACATTAGTACCTAAGTACTTATGTACGCTTACTTGTTTCAAAAGCTTTAATCTCATCTTGCTTATACCATCTTACAAATTGTTTAAACCCAACATATCCTCCAACAATTATAATTAAAGCAAATATTACTATTCTTACAATTAGCCAGACAAAGTTTAATATTTGAGAATTTCTATATTCATCAGTAATCGGAAGTACATCTCTTGAAGAATTAGAAGCGTAATTTTTTCTAACAGTAGCGACTTGCGAAGCTTCAGCTCCAACAATTCTCGCAGTTCCATAAACTTCAGACACACCTCGACCTGTAGGTCGAATAGTGATTGGAATCACATATGTTTCTCTAGTTCTTACAACTAAATCCTGAACTAATTCTTCTTCATTAATCGCAACGCTAACTCCTCTTACCTGCCATGTAACCCGGACTCTGTCCGAATTAACTTTTGAAGTAATAACCATTTCAAATGTCTTATTCTTATTTGCAGGATTTTGAATATTTTCTCTAAAACTTATATCTAAATCCTGAGAATTTACGGTCTCTGCTTCCTGATTTTCTTCTGCAAGTTCCTGTTCATCGATTAACTCAAGCTGTTGAGCAAATACAGGAAGTAAAAAAGCAAAAGAAAGTAATACAAAAAATACAAATGCTAAAAATTTGTTCATAAAGATATTGTATATGCATTAATGAAAAGTAGCAATTTTTAGCAATGTTGACGAACTATTGCTAGGTTAGTGTATAATTTAATATATTCGTCATGCTGAACTTGATTCAGCATCTCAAGAGAACCTGAAACAAGTTCAGGGTGACGTAGTAACTTAGTTTTAATAAAGACATATGATTCTTGATCAACTATATTTTATTATCGCAATACCAGGATTATTAATTGGTCTTGGAGCTCAATTGTTTCTTAATTATGCTTACGGAAGATTTTCAGCTGTACGAACTGGTTCTGGGTTAACTGGAATGCAAGCTGCAGAATTAATTAATAGAGGAGAGGGGTTTAATGTTTCTTTTAAAACGACTCTAGGAAGACTTAATGATCATTATGATCCAACAAATCACTTAGTTAATCTATCTTCAGATAACGCTACAAATTCTTCTGTAGCTAATCTAGCAGTTGTAGCTCATGAGTTTGGACATGTTCAACAAAGAATAAAAGGAAGTTTTATGTTTAAAATTAGAACTGCTTTAGTTCCTGCAGTAAATATTGGTTCAAACTTAGGAATTATTCTAATCATTTTAGGAATTGCGATATCCTTTTCTTCATTAGCATGGCTAGGTCTTTTGCTTTTTTCACTAACAACAATATTCACTTTTGTAACTTTACCAATTGAGTTAGATGCAAGTAGAAGAGGAATGAATTTAATTCGAAAATATAATTTAATTGAAACTTCAAATTTAGGAGGTGCAAGAGCAGTGTTAAGTGCAGCAGCACTGACTTATGTCGCAGCATTAGTCAGTTCTCTTGGACAACTTCTTTACTTCTTCCTACAAGTTCAAGGAAGTAATAGGGATTGAATCTCAAATTCTAAAGTCAGGGAAAATTAAATATTAATGTCGAATTTGACGGTCAAAGGTGACAGTGTTAGAATGTAAAAAGGTTGAATATAAAAATGACTCGGGTAAAAGCTGTGCTAAAAAAATTCGGGCTAAGTGAAAATGAGATACAAGTCTACTTAGAAATCCTTCGACAAAAAGATACAACTCACTACCATATTTCAAAAAGAACAGGTGTTCCAAGAACAACAGTTTACGATGTTGTTCTAAGTCTTCAAGAAAAAGATTTAGTTAGAGTAGAGAATAGTAATAATCAAAATCGTATTATATCTAACGCACCTGGAAGATTAAATGAAATTATTAAAGAGAGATTTAATGATTTACAAACACTTGAATCAGACATTTCTTCAATAATTCCTAAATTAACACAAAAAAGTAAATTACCTGAAGGCGAATCCGCTACGACTTTCTGGGAGGGAATAGAAGGATCTAGAAAGGCTTATTTTGCAGAAGATTTTGAAGAAGTAATTTTGCCTAGATATATTATTTCAGATTTAAACTCACTAAACACTTTTGGCGAAGAAGATTCAGCTAATAAATATCCTTATGAAATTAAAGAATTAATTCCAATAAATGAATGGAGTAAATATATTCTAAAAAAAAGATTCAAGAATTACCCAGACTCTGTGAAACAACGTGAATACAGATCCATTGAACATCCATTAGT
>CAZWRA010000017.1:0-25692 GCA_964635995.1 uncultured Candidatus Saccharibacteria bacterium | reverse complement strand
ATTGCAAGCAATTTCGACCGCAAAAGTGGGGATTATCTTCCTTTAGTTTACAATAAGGCTATTGATGAAATTGAGAAGAATGGCGTAGTTCATAGAAATAATTATAGATCAATAACAATCGAGCAAGCATTAGGTGCTAAAGAAAATGGCGATTTTACAAAAACAATGGCACTAAAAGAAATAGGTTATAAGAAAATTTCTGCGAAACAGTTTGTAAGTAGAAGCGCTATTTCAGACACTGGATTATTTAATAAAGTTGGTAAGTATGCAAGAAGCATTTATGGAATTGGTTCCATGCCTCCTATTTCAGGTTGGAGAGATGTATTAGTTACTGCAGCTATTGGACATATGCCAGTTTTCACTCATCGAAATAGCTTAAATGCTGTTGACCCGAAAAGACAGGTAAATTTAATTAATGATGCAAAAGAAGTATTAAAAAAGTTAAACCTTTCAAAAGAAAGTTTTGAGAGAGCTAGTAGAAACATTGGAGCTGCGATTGGTTGCGGGAACTTAGATGTAGAAATGAAGCAAGCAAAAGAGCTTTATAAAAAAGCTGGAGTAAAGCTTTTTAGAATTTATACGATTAATGGAGACCCGAGAGTAATTGAAATGGCGAAAAAGTTAAGGTCAGAACTTGGAAATGATATAGAGATATTTGCAGGACAAGTTGCTGATAAAGAACAGTTTCTAGAATTAATTGAGCCTGACATTAATATTGATGGTTTAGTTTTTGGGCATGGAGGGGGAATGCAGTGTACTTCTGCAACAAATGGAATGGCTCTGACAACTCTTGAAGAGATTTATAGCGTTACAAGAGATCCTAGATTTAATAATGTTACATTTGTAGCTGAAGGAGGCGTAGGTAAATCAGTTGGAGGACTTTTAGTTGTCGGAGTTGATTTAATTTTATCTAATCAAAAACTAGTAAAGGGAACTATTGAGCTTACTGATATTTTCTTTGAACATAAAAGCGGTAAACTTTGTCATCCTTATCATGGCTCAGCAAGCGCACCTACAATGTTAATTGAATCATCAGATCCTAAATTACTTGAGGCTAGAATGAGTTTTTCAGGAAGAGCAAAAAAAGTTGAAGGTAAGCCTGGATATATGTTTTACTCTGAAAAAGCAGGCTCAATGGCTTTTTATATTAATGAATTTAAACATTATGCTGCAAGAACGCTAGCTGATTTAGGAGTTAACAATATTAACGAATTAAGAGAATTCTTATCTAGATATAAATCCGAGCTTTTAAGAGTTATATCTTCAGAAGCTGCGTTAGTTGGGAATCCACATTCGTTCGATTAGTTTATTATAAACAAGCTCTGGAATATTATAATCATGTGTATCTCCTGGAAGTTCAACATACTCTACCTTGTTTTCAGGTATTAATTTTTTAACATCTTCAATTGACCCATGAGAATCATTCTTTCTCTGATAAAGTACTATGTCATGCCCAACGTAATGTCCATAAACTTTCCTTTCTATCTCATCTAAATCATTGTAAGGAATGCCCATTAAAATCATTTTAGGAAAACATTCACATGAAGTTAGCTTCATTCCAATAAAGGTACCTATTGATTTTGCTATTAGAACGTAATCTTCGTGATTCATTTTTCTTAAAGCTGTCATGGTTTCTATTTCAGAATCCCATTCAACATTACTATCCTCCCAATGACGCCAACTATGTGTAATTAAGTCTATATTCTTTGCTTTAAAAAACGAAACAAAAGACTCAAGCTCTATCTCGTTCTTTTTACTGAAACCCGGAAGGTAAAAGTATTTCATTAGTGGAGTTTAACTACATTAATGCTATCACTCTTATAAAAAATTTCAATTGTAAATCACACTTGATTACCTACATTTTAATATAAATGTTACGCAAAAATTAAATTAAAGTTTTACGTAACATTGACCTTTATTTTGTTTAAAGATATGCTTATTCTATGTTGAAACTTGTATCTGATAGGGTTTTGCCTCTCTGCATTGGGATTTCTACAATCCTATTCTTTATCTTCTATCCATCTTTCTATTCTTCAAATGATGAGAGGAACTATATACAAAACAGTTTTTATTTATTGGACGAAGAAGGGTTAGTAAGACAGAATATTGATTGTTTACCTATTGGAAATGAAACTTATGGATTTAATAATGGTAGCGGATGTATTTCTAAATATAGTCTAGGAGTTTCAATAATATTATTACCAGCTGTTTTAATAAGTTGGAATTTGTCTTTTGTTGTTGTTTTCTTGTTTTTCTTAATAAGTATCTATATTTTTCATAAACTATTACTTTATTACAAAATCAGCTCGTTTTTTTAATCCCTTTTACTTTTTTCCTTCTTTTGTTTACTACAGCTCAAGGCCAATGAGTGAGATTTTTTCGATGGGTTTAGTATTAGTTCTTTACTATTTATTATTTGTTTATAACAGTAAAAGAAAATGGCTATTTTCAGGGATAGTAAGTGGACTTCTAATTTTTATTAGGTACTCTAATATTTTAATAATGATTCCTTTTGTTGGATTTGAATTATTAAGAAACTTTCAAAAAGAAAAAAAGATAAAGCCATTTCTTCTATACCTATCCACATTTTTACCTTTTCTTTTCTCTCTTTTCATAATTAACTTTAATCTGTACGGAGGTATTTTAAGATCTGGCTACTCTTTTTCAGGAGAGTCTTTATATTTTGATTTTGAAATAGCAGTAAAGCAACTGTTTTGGTATTGCTTAATTTTCACGATTATTTATCCAGGAATGTTATTACTACCTATGTTTTCAAAGATAAAAGAAAAATTTGCAATACTTATTTCTTTTTTACTTTTCTTTCTTTTATACATAGGTTTTCCTGGATATAATTTCAACAATTTCTTTTTAAATCTAATTGTAGGTTTTAGATTTTTTATTCCAATACTTGGATTATTAATGCTTTTATATTTTGATGTAATTAATAATCTTCTTAAGCAAAAAAGTTTTATCTTACTTTTATTTGTTCCATTAATTACTATTTCTATAACCATAAATTACTTATTAAGCGAAAGGCGTGATGAATATAAAAGGTTATCAGATGAAATTTATTTGAATTCTGAAACTGGAGATTTTGTAGAGGGATCACAGATTTTAATTAACGAGGCATTTAGAAAAGGAATTAGATATATTGAACCAGAGCCTTGGATACCTTTAAATGAAAGAGAAAATCCTATAGTAAATGAGTAAACACTAGAGACTTTTTTGCTCTCTATTTTCTTCTCTCCATTTTGCAACCTCTTGATGATTTCCAGAAAGAAGAACATCAGGAACTTTTAATTCAACTCCATCAGCATTGAAGACTTCAGGTCTTGTATAAACTGGGTATTCAGTAAGCTTATGGTCGTCGAAAAACTCGGTTTCATCTTCGATAGATTCTTCATTACCTAAAACACCTGGCAATAATCTTACAATTGAATCAGTAATTATCATTGCAGCAGGTTCTCCTCCTGAGAGAATATAGTTTCCAATACTAATTTCTGAGTCTACAAAATGTTCTACAACTCTATGATCTATTCCTTCATAATGGCCGCATAGTATTACTATTTCATCTAACTTTGAATGTTCTTTAGCTAAATCCTGTTTCCAAGTCACTCCTCTTGCGGATGTAATTAGTAATTTTTTATTTTCATTACTTCTCTTTTGTTTTAATGGTTCAAAGTTAATTGACATTAATGCTTTATAAACAGGCTCAATTCCAATAACCATTCCTGCTCCTCCGCTAAATGGTTTATCATCAATCTTATTCCATTTTCCTGATCCAAAATCAAGCAAATTCAAAATTTTAAGCTCTATTATTCCTTTTTCCTGAGCTCTTTTATTAATACTTTCATTTAGAAAACTAAAAGCATTTGGAAAGGCACTTATAATAGTTATTTTCATGAATTAATTATAAATTACGAATTACGAATTTTTCTTTAATGTTGTTTGTATTTTACCAATTATTTTCAATAAAACCTCACATTCATTTAGTAGCATTTCTACATTAATATCTTGAGTTTCTTGAATTAATCTTAACCAATATGCTGTCTCTCTCTAGCTTCAAAATAAGAAATAGAAATCTTATATAAAAATTCTTTCTTGCTTCGTGCTCCTAATACCTCTTCAATATTTGCGCCAATTGAAGTTCCACTTCTAAAAAGCTGATCTTTGATTGAGAAAAGTCTTAGTTTTTCTAACTTTTGAGAAAATAATATTATTTCTTTTGCAAAGTTGAATGATTTTATTTGCACAATATTCCCCTCCTTCATCATAGTAAGCCGAGTGAGGAAATTAAATAATTTGAATTATATCATTCGCTATTCGCTATTCGTAATTCGTAATTCGAAATTATTATATTTTCTCTAATCTAGCGTACTCTAACATAAGTTCCTTAACTCCATAAACAGCCCCAAAATCTATCTCGATTATCTCATCATCGATATACACAACATGACCGACTCCAAAATATTCATGCTTAACTTTATCTCCTTTTTCTAGATCAATATTTGTCTTAAAGTTATCAGTATGAGGATCATCTCTATTAAAAAATACTTCGCCTACAGTCGCAGCTTGAAAATCAATTAATGATTCATCAATATCTGTAAGAAACCTAGATGGAGGATTTGCTTGAATTGATCCGAAATATTTTCTTGATTGAGTATGAATTAAATTTAACTTCTCTTTTGCTCTAGTTATTGCAACATAAGCTAATCTTCTCTCTTCTTCTAGCTCTCTTTCATCGAATAAAGTATTAGAATGCGGGAAAAGGTTTTCTTCCATCCCTACAACATAAACATGCTTGAACTCTAATCCTTTAGCTGAGTGAATAGTCATTAATGTAACACTTTCTTCATTTTCATCTCGTGCTGAAATTCCTTCTAATAATGAAACTTCTTCTAAAAACATTTCTAAAGCATCTTGAGGTTCTTGGTCTGCAAATTTAGATGCAACAGTTATTAGCTCTTTAAGGTTCTCAATTCTAGATTGATTTTCTAATGTACCATCATCCAGCATCTCTAAATAACCAGTACGTTCAATTACATAATTAATTAAACTGACAAGATCTTTTGTCTTTGAGGCGTTACTAATATCCTCAATAACTTCTCCAAATCTAACAACTTTAGGATTAGGATAATTATTTCTGTATTTCAAGATTGTTTCGATATAACCTATACCCTCTCCTGAGGCTAATATGCTTAACTCTGCAATAGACTTACCTCCTATACCTCTTCTCGGAACATTTATAATTCTCTCAACACTTTTATTGTCCCTAGGATTAAAAATTACTCTTAAATAGGCCATTATGTCCTTAATTTCCTTTCTTTCGTAGAACCTAACTCCTCCAATTATTTTGTAAGGAACCCCTGCACTAATAAAAGCCTCTTCCAAAGCTCTTGACTGAGAGTTAGTCCGATAAAGAATTGCAACATCAGAAAATGGAACCTCTTCGCTATTCTTTTCAATATTTTCTACTATCCATCTACCTTCATCTTGTTCATCACGAGCGGTATAGACTATGATTTTCTCCCCATCTAAATTTTCAGTCCAAAGTTTCTTGTCTTTTCTACCTCTATTTTTACTAATAACCTGATAGGACGCTTCTAAAATAGTCTTTGTAGATCTATAGTTCTGTTCTAATTTTATTACTGTACAGTTTGGATAATCTGATTCAAAGCTTAATATGTTTTGAATTGTTGCTCCTCGAAACGAATAAATACTTTGATCATCGTCCCCTACAACACATATATTTTTGTGTGGGCCTGTGAGTAATTTTATTAATCTATACTGCGCATGATTAGTATCCTGGTACTCATCGACAAGTACATATTTAAATTCATTTTGAAAATTTTTTAAAATTGCTTCATTCTCTTCTAAAAGCTGAATAACAAGCATTATTAAATCATCAAAATCTACTGCATCGTTTTCTCTTAAGAGCTTTTGATATTCAGGATAAACATCAGAAACTATCTGCTGAACGTACCCTTGAGCATAACTTCTATATTCATGTGGGGTAACTAATTGATTTTTTGCACTTGAGATATAGGAATGGATAGTTCTGGGATTAAATTCTTTAACCGAAATGTTTAGATTTTGCATTGCTTCTTTAACTATAAGCTGTTGATCTGCAGAGTCATAAATAGTAAAGTTTCTATCTAACCCAATCCGATCTCTGTAGATTTTTAAAATCCTAACTCCCATAGAATGAAATGTACCCATCCAAGGAATATTTTTAATGTCTTTTGTGTTTTCATTTTGGGCTAATAGTTTAAGGATCCTCTCTTTCATTTCTCCTGCTGCTTTATTTGTAAAAGTAACAGCTAGAATATTTTCAGGACCAGAAAGACCTGCATCTACTATGTATGCAATTCTATGAGTTAAAACTGAAGTCTTCCCTGATCCAGCTCCAGCCAAAATCAAAGTTGGGCCTTCTGTTGTCTCTACTGCTAGTTTTTGCTGGGGATTTAAATGAGATAAATCAATCATTAGCTTTCAAGTTATCTAAGTATTATACAACAAGATTTAGTTACCAAATTCAGGTTTATAGGTATAATACAGTATGAAATTATTAAGTAAATCTGTAAAAGGATTATTTTTTGTTGCAACTTTATTTATTTCGATGATCATACTAAGAAATGAAGCTGATGCAGCAATTGCTAATAAATTACACACAAGAAACTTTACCGTTGAAGATAATTACGTTCGTGTAGAAGAATCAAAGAAAACTTCAGTTGTTCAGAATGGTTTTCAAGTGCCAGCTGGCTCACCTGAAGGATTTACAATTTTTAATCCAGTAGAAGGAGATCCAGATTCAGAAACTAAAATACAAATGACACTTGATTCTATTGTTGTTAAAGACGATGGGGGAAATCCACTAGAATTTGAAGTGGAGAAAACAGAATCAAATAACTACATTGTTAAAGTTGCCCATCCAAGAAATATAGGTTTTAACCAAAATTCAGAGATATTCCTTACATATAATTCTTTCGGTCTTGTAATAGTAACTGGAGCAGTTAGAGACGTATATATTCCAGGATTTCCAGAGGATTATACTTTTGAAACAGATAAAGTATCTGAAGATGTTTTAACTACAGTTTATGTTCCTGACAGATTTGGACAAATTAACTTTACTTCTCCGAGACAGACTATTGAACAAAATGGTGAAAATAAGGTCATTAAAATTGATAAAAATAACCTTGTTGGCAATTCTGTTTGGATCCAAATCGGTACAAGGCAATACTTTGAATTTACTATTAAACAAACAGTTCCTAAAACAAACAATTTTCCATTTGTAATTAATACCTTCTCAATGCCTCTCCTAAGAAATATTAATAGCGGACCTATTAAACAAGAGGTCTTCTTTACAGAAATTAGTCCAACGCCTTATGCTATTAAATTAGATCATGATGATAATTTAATAGCTTACTTTAAAACTTCAGCTGCTGTTGCTCAGGATGTTTTTATTTCAGGTTACGCAACTTTAGAACAAGATCCGAACTACAGTTTAAATGATGCTGGGACCTTATCTGATGTTCCTTCAGAATATTCTAGATATATAGAACCTGGAGATTTTTGGGAAGTTGATAATGCAAAGATTAGAGAAACTGCTTTAGGACTCTCAGATAGTGAAGATATAAATGAAATCGTTCAATCTACTTATGAATTTGTTATTAATCAGATTGACTATAGCTTTGTTAAAAAATACGGACTTAATGAGCGAAAAGGTGCCCTTGCAACTTTAAACGGTGGTGCTGCAGTATGTATGGAATATTCTGATCTTTTCATTACTCTTTTAAGAGCACAAGGTGTTCCTGCAAGAGCTGCGTTTGGGTATGGATACGGATCAGCTGATTATGAGTCCAGATCAGAAAATAGAATAAATCACCAATGGGCTGAAGTTTATTTACCTAAACAAGATACTTGGATTAATGTAGATACTACATGGGGTTATTTTGGAAATAATAT
This sequence comes from uncultured Candidatus Saccharibacteria bacterium, assembly GCA_964635995.1. Taxonomy (GTDB): domain Bacteria; phylum Patescibacteriota; class Dojkabacteria; order J137; family J137; genus JAGQLF01. The sequence goes on along the minus strand of CAZWRA010000017.1, from coordinate 17,727 downwards.
TATTGGAGGAGATTTAAACCACTTTTATTCTCATGTTTCCTCAATTAATCCTGAAACACCAAGTACTTCTGAACTCTCATATTTTGGAAATTTAGAAGCTATTCCAGAGCGAGATATGGAAATAACTATTCTCTCTTCAATGCCTGAAGAAGCAAATGGGAAATCCCAAGATCAGGTTTTAAGTGAATACACTGAGCCAACAGGTTTCGATAAGACTCAATATAATTTAAATATTCAAACTGAAATACTGAATTCGATTTTTGATAATTTCTTACAGTCTACTTTCTCTATTGATAGTTCTAATGTTTCTCTAGGAGTCAAACTACTTCTTTGTATAACTCTTCCTTTTCTAATGTCAATTACAGTCTTTTTAATTCAAAGAAATAGAAAAAGGAAAAAAGCCTTATAATCTAGTATACTTTTCTTAATGAAAAAGAAATTACATACTTCTTTGTCTAAGAAGAAAAATAGCCCTTTTGAAAAACTTTTTGAATGGAGATCTGATGAACGGATGTGGAGCCCAAAAGATAGGGCTTGGTACATTAGTTATTCATTATTCTTTCTTGTATTTATAGCTATGGCAGCTCTTTTAGAGGCATATATTTTAATGGTTGCCATAATTGCTTTTGTTTTTCTTTGGTTTACCCAAGCAGCAGTTCCTCCTGAAAAAGTAACTAATACTATTACATCTCTTGGAATTAAAACTTATGACAAACTTTTTAAGTGGAGAAAGATTAAGTACTTTTGGTTTTCATATAAAAGAGATGTTTTCTTTTTAAATCTTGATATTGTTGATGAGGCCTTCACATCAGGAAACAGGGTCCATAGATTAGCATTAATTATTGAAGAGGATAAGTTGGAGGAGGTGTTTAATATTTTAGTTGAATTTATTGAATATCCAAATAAAGCTGAGATTACTTATAATTTCATTACCCAAGCATTAAATGGAACCTATCTTGATGTAACTCATTTTCTTCCAGATAAAAACCTTACTCAAGAAGAATTTCTTAAGTCTAAAGGTAAATCACTTCCTGAATATGAGGAAGAAGAATAATTACTTTATATCTATCATTATCTCTTCAATGTGCTCAGATTTTAAATAATATTTAAGCCTACTGAAAACAAAAACTTTCTTTCTTAAAATACTATTATCTATAAAGACATCTTCCTTAGAGTAGAGACCTATATTATTTCCATTCCAAATTTGAAAATATTCATCATTCAGGTTTATAAATAAAAAGCTTTTTACTAAAGTGATTTTTAAACCAAAAGAATAATTACCAAAATTTTCAACTTTTTCGTCTAAATTTATTTTTAGAATTTGCAATTCTTCATCTTCTGTCTTAAAACTTTTACTCTTAAACTCAAGATCTATAGTTTTTGAATTACTATGCTCAATAAAATTTAATCTTTCTGCTAATAAGAACTCTCCTTTATATCTTATTTTTCTTGCGTCTTCCCAAAGACTTTGTATAGTCCCGAAATTTAACTTCCTATAATTAAATAAAGTATCCATCCATCTAAAAAAGGTGCTTTGTGTTAAATTTTGAAGAAGTAAGTCAATATCATTCCAAATTTCTTTTGCAATTGTATAGACTCCAAATATTGAAACTATCGCTTCAACAGAGATTAATAAGTCAGGATTTATTATATAGAAAATTACAGCTAGAATTAGCCCAAGGAAAATACCGAAAATCTTCCCTGCATTTGAATCAACTTTTTCATATGAAGACTGAAAACCATTAGAAAGATCTGTTATATATTCTTCGTATGGTAAAAACTTAAATGAACCTGAGTTTTGTTTTTGACTTAAAGCATATGTAAAGAAGGAAATCTGAACAGAATTGAACTTTTGTAAAAATCCTTTATTTCTAAGGAATAGATCGATCCTATCTGAGTTTTTTCTTATTTGTAGTATTTTCTTAATCATTCTTATTACCTGATTATAACTTGTAGTATTAAAAAAAAAGCGATTAATCCTTTCGATAACATTGTTATAATTACTAAGTTGTAACAATAATATGGATATATCCAAGTTTAGCGGATTAACGAGTGAAGAAGTTTCTGAGAAAGAGTCGCTTGGGCTTAGCAATACTACCCTTGATACAAAAATACCTTCATTTATTGAGATTTTATTAAGGCACGTCTTTACAATTTCAAATCTAGCCCTAATTCCTCTTCTTTTAGCTCTACTCTTTTTTAATGTTTATAGGGACGTTATTGTCCTTACATTCTTTATATTAACAAGCGCATTAACTCAAACTTTTGAAGAAATGCGAGTTAAGAAAAGACTTGAAGGTTTAAGAGATAAGTTCAAATCATTTGCTAATGTAATTCGGGAAGGTAAATTAATTGAAATTACTTCTGACAAAATTGTCAAAGAAGATTTAATTTTCGCTACAGAAGGAGAGACTATTCTTACAGATGGAGAAATATTAAGTGCTGAATATTTACAAATAGACGAGTCAGCCCTAACTGGAGAATCTGATTATATTTCTAAAAAGGAAGCAAATTCAGTTTTATCAGGAAGCTTTGTAGTGACGGGAAGTGTTGTTTATAAAGCAACAGGACTTGGCAAACAAAACTATTTAAATAGATTAGAAACAGAATCTACAAAGTTTGAGAATAAAAGAAGCACTTTAGAGATAAATAGTACAAGAATAGTTTACATATTTACTGCGATTGGATTCTTAACAGCAGCTTTAAATTTCATCTTTGCAAGAATAAATGGATTTCAAACAAGAGAAATATTGATTGGAATAACAACAGTTATGGGAAATGCAACACCTCAGATGCTACTAATAATCCTTCTTGTAACTTTTATTATTTCAGTAGCTAAATTAGCAAACAAAGGAATACTTGTTCAAAAACGTGGATCCATTGACGAATTAGCTGGTATTGATGCTATTTGTATGGATAAAACAGGTACTATTACTACTAATGAGATGATTGTTGTAGATACTTATTTGCATAATCTAACAGAAGAAGATTTAAAGAATCATTTTAATCCTATTCATAGAAAATTATATGGAGTTAATAAAACTGCTAAAACAATCTTTGAATACTTAAATTTAGACAATGATTCAATAGATAAAACTTCACGTTTTGATCAAGTTCCTTTTACTTCAGATAATAAATACAGTATCTCAGAATACATGAAAAATTCTGTTGTTCTAGGGGCAGTTACTAAAGTAAAAAAATATTTAGATAAATCACTTCACAATGAAGTAACTTTAAAAATATCTGAGTTCGAAAAAAAAGGATATAGAGTTTTATTCGGAGTTTTCTTAAATGAAAATATTATTAAAGATAAAGTTTCATCTACAACTGATAAATATTTCATCTTTGCTATCGAAGAAACATTAAATCCAGGTATACAAGAAGTATTAAAAACTCTTCAAAAACAAAATATACAAATAAAAATAATTTCTGGAGATAGTTTAGAATCTGTACGAAGAATTGTAGAAAAAATAGGAATTTCATCAAAAGACATAATTGATTTAAGTGAGTTTAAAGGAAAAATAGAAGATATTGTTGATAAAACAATTGTGTTTACAAGAGCTGTTCCAAGTGACAAAAGTAAAATTGTAAACTCACTTAAAAACAGAGGATTAAAAGTAGCTATGATTGGAGATGGAGTTAATGATGTATTAAGTTTAAAAAAATCTGATGTAAGTATTGCGATGGAAAGTGGAGCAAAAGTTGCAAGAGATGTTTCAGACATTGTTTTACTTAATAATGATTATAAAAAAATTCCTGAAATATTTTATGAAGGAGACAATATTATTTTTAATATTAAATTAACTGCAAAAACATATTTCGCAAGAGCAGTAACATATGGAGTAATAGCTCTGTTTTTTACATTTGTTTTGGGATCATTTGTACCTATTAATCCGACCTCGACATTAATTTCTAGTTTTTTAGGTAATACACTTGTTAGTTACTTATTAACTTTCTCAAGAGATGAGATTAAAGATCAAAGAAACTTCATGAAAGATATTATTTTCTCAAGTATTCCTTCAGGAATTTTAATTGGTCTCTTTACAATATTTATTTATAAATCGTTAAGAAACTCTTTAGATTTAATTCAATTAAATACAGCAATGATTCTTGGAATCTTAGGAATGAGCATGAGCTATACTCTTTTTCTTTTATGGAAATCTGGAAAAATTTCTAAAAACATTTTTTTAGTTATTGGAGCTTTTTTAATTGGAATGTTTATCGGAGTTCTACAAACTGTTCTACCTATTTGGCAAATTGAAAATTATTATGATCAGGTTTTCGTTGTAGTACTAGTAGCTCTTGGGTGTATTCTCCTTCACTTTATAATTCGTTATGCAGGTACTGTTTCAAGTTCAAAAAATGTTGAGAGATCAAGTTTTATTTTACCTACTCTTCTCTTTTTAATTGCAATAATATTTCCTGCAAGAGAATACTATGCAGTCTGGCCTGTACCTCTACAATATTTCTCTCCAATAATTTTATCTATAATTCTCTTCATAATAATAATGACTTTAATTCATGCAATTATTATTGATCCAATTTTAGAAAATGAAATTAAGAATAAAAGTAAAAACAAATTCGACTATACAGCAGGTTAAAAGAATTAGTGAAAAAGATTTTGAAGTAATGTTTAAAGCTGTCACAGAGAAAGGAAAGGCAAATCAGAAACTAATAGAAATTTTGTCTGAATATTTTCATGTTTCAAAATCAAGTGTAAGAATAATTAATGGATTTACATCAAATTTAAAAACTATTAAAATATTAGAATTTGTAGATATGTAATTTAAGATTTTTCTTTCTTACATTCTCTCTAAGGTTTCTATTCCAAGAAGATTTAATCCATTTTTAATTACCTGTGCTGTTGCTTTAGTTAACATAAGTCTTGCGTTTTTATCATCTTCTTTCTCAGCATTAATTACTGGTATCTCGGTATAAAATTTATTGTACTTTTGAGAAAGATCATAAAGATAGTTTGCGATTAAATGAGGAGCAAAATTAATTCCAGCATCTTTAGCAACCTCAGGATATGTATTTAGTGCTTTTAATACATCTTGTTCAATCTCTGAACTTAGTGAATTTTCTGAAACATTTAAGTTTTGTTCTCCTGCTTTTCTTAAAATTGATTTAGCTCTTGCGTATGTATAGAGAATATATGGTCCAGAAAATCCTTCAAAACTTAAAAATTGTTCTGGATCATAACTAAAGTCTTTATGGAATTCATGAGATAGAATTAAAAACTTCAATCCAGCATTCGCAACATAATCTACAATTTCTTTCTTCTCTTCTTCTGAGTATTCTTTTAAATCACTAATTTTTTTAAATGCAACAGATTTTACTTCATCTAAAATATCCATTCCCTTAATACTTCCTCCCATTCTTGAACTGAACTTTCTTCCTCCTTGTAACATCCATCCAAAAGGTATATGAAAATATCTCCCCTTAGTTTCAGGTTTTATTTTACTTAATACATGAATTACAACTTTAAAGTAATCTGCAATTTCAACAGAGGTAGTAACTATTCCCTTTTCTAAATCTGGATATTTTTCGAATTTTTTGTAGGCTAGTCCAAGATCTTTTGCAGAATAAGTAGGATTTCCTTCGCTAGTTAAAAATACCCATGTTGTTAAACCTTCTTTTTTTCCATCATATATCCAAGCCCCTTCACTCTGCTCAAAAATTTTATCTTTATATTCATTAACAATTTTTACTGCTTCTTTATAAACCTCACTTTCAGGATATTCTCGATCGTAAGTTATTCCTAATTCATTCCAAATATCTTTTTGATGTTGAAGACTTATTTTTCTTAATGTCTCATATGCTTCTGTTGCTTTATTCTTAACTTCTGCATAAATATCCTTATTAATTTCTCTAATCTCATTTTCTGCTTCTTTATTTTCTTTAAATTCATTAGCACCTTTAACATAACATTCATCAATAAACTTCATTTGTTTATGGACATTCCATCCCTCAAAATCGCTTGGAATTTCAGAATTTAACCAGCCCCAAGTAGTTTTAGCTACATGCATTCCTACATCTCCATAAAAATTAGCTTTTATCACTTCATAACCTAAATTTTCATGTAGCTTAACCATAGCTAAGCCAGAAATAGCACTTTTTAAATGCCCAACATGAAATGCTTTATGAGTATTTGGTTGTCCAAACTCAATCATTACCTTTTTATTTTTCCCTAAATCACTTTTACCGAATTTCTCTTCTTCTTTTAATATTATTTCAAGTATTTTTGTAAGCTCTACCTTCTTAATCTTAAAATTAATAAACCCAGGTCCTGCAATTTCTATTGAATCTAGCCAATCTAATTTCATACTTTCAAGAGATGCTTTTATACTTTCAGCTACCTCTCTAGGATTTTTAGAAAGCTTTCCAGCTATTTGCATCGAAATGTTAGAGGCAAAGTCTCCATGAGAAGGATCTCTAGGCCTTTCCAAACTTGTGTCAACATCAAGAGCGAATAACTCTTTAACTAAATCATTTAATATTTGGCTTAATTCTTCTTTTATCATGGCAAATTATAATACGAAATGCCCAATATTACTATAAATAAAGAAGGTTAGAAGCTGAAAAAAGAGTTTTTACAACTAAGAATATTAATAATAATCCTATTGAACAGCATAGTAGTATTAAGGCTGGAGATGTTTTAAGTAAACTTATAATCACATATAAATTTGAATATCCTTCTGGGACTTCTAGCATTTTAACTTCTTTTTTATGACTCATAGCAACAAGTGCTACTAAGACAAAATAAAGAACAAATAAAAGAGCGGGAACTAAAAAGAAAAGGCTAATTACTCCTCTTTGCCAAAATGCAGAAGAAACTACATCTTCATTGAATTTAGCGAATAAAAAAAGGAAAGTAATAGCTATAAGAAGGTATACTCAAATACTATATATTCCATAGACAATTATGTATGCAACAAGTCTAGGAACACCTATTTTCTCTAATATTTTTTCAGCTTCGACAAGAGAATGGTACTGGTTCAATTCTATAATAAAACTACCTTATTATATTGAGGTATTTTTTAAGTTACAACTTTATGAATTATCCCCTTCCAAAGCCTTTTTTACTGCTTCTTGATCAGTAAATGGATATTCTGTTGTTCCGAAACATAAGCTTTTTTCATGACCTTTTCCCTCCATAATTACAACATCACCTTCCTCTGCCATCTGTATTGCGAATCTAACAGCATCGTATCTACTATTAACACTCTCTTCATCAAAAGCAAAAACTGCTCCATGTTTTAATTCTTTAGTACTAATTTCGTAATCATTAAGCTCTTCAGTATTTTTAAATCTTTTTATCAGTTTTCCTCCACTTCTCTCAGTACCTTCAATTATCTGACTATTTATTGCAGTTAAAGACTCTGTTCTCGGATCTTCAGCAGTGATTACAGTAACGTCTGCATATTTTGCAGAGATTTCTCCCATTACATATCTTTTCTCAATATCTCGAAGTCCAGCAGATCCAAAGACACAAATTAATTTTCCTGTTTGTGAGGTTAGTTTTTTTGCTGTTGAAAGAGATTGTTCAAGTGAATCAGCATTATGAGCAAAATCTACAATAATATAGAAAGGTTCCTTCTGCATTACTTGCATTCTTCCTTCTAAACCTTTAAATGTTTTTAATACTCCTGAGATTTGTTTTGGTGCTATTCCTATTAAGTTAGCAACATTAATAGCAGCTAATGCATTTTCAACATTATATAGACCAAGGGTCGAAAGAACATAATTAACATCATTTAATCTAAATCTAATTTCACCATTTGATTCTGAAATGTTAATAATTTCATTAAATGAATAAGTTATGAATTTATCTGTGTAAACTTTATCTAGATAACTAGACATAACATCATACATACTTTTGTCTTCTCTGTTAATTATGATTTTCCCATCTATAGAAGTTTTTTTTGCAAGAATAGCTTTAGACTTCGCATACTCTTCCCAGCTTCCATGCCAATCTAGATGATCTCTTTTTATATTTGTATAAACAGCATAATCAAATTCTATACTTCCAGTTCTTCCTTGAGCAAGCGCATGAGACGAAGTTTCTAAAACTACATATTTAACTTTTCTTTTAACCATAAACGCAAGAAGTTTTTGTAGTTCGTAAGGATCTGGTGTTGTTACATGCAATCCAGTCTCAACTTTCTTGTTTCCAGCAACTGCACCTACAGTAGAAATCATTCCTACAGGATAATCATTCTCTTTTAATATATGAAAAATCATTGAAGTTGTAGTTGATTTTCCTGAGGTTCCTGTAACTCCTATAACTGTAAGTTTTCTTGAAGGAAATCCATACCTAATCGCTCCAAGATAAGAAATGAATACTCTATAAAGCCTTCTTAATGATTCAGGAATGATTTTTTTCATTATTAATCAATTTTATCAATATTTAATTTATCTGCAATTTCTGCATGAATTTCTTCAACTGATTTTGAGGCATCTACAATAATTAGTATTCCCCTTTGTTTATATTCTTCTAAAATTTGTTCATTAGATTTTTTAAATTCAGCAAGCCTTGAGAGAATTTTATCGTAAGTATCGTCTTCTCTTCCTCGACCTAAAAGTCTTTCTAAAGCTGTTTTATCATCAAGATCGAAATAAACTACGGAATCAAGTTTAAAAGAATTTTTATCTAGAATTTCATCTAAAAGAGCAACTTGCTCAAAACTTCTAACCGCTCCGTTTAGTAATATTTTCTCTTCTTTAAATTTATTAATATGTTTAACTAATACTTCCATGACTATTTCATCAGGAGCAAATAATCCATTTGAAAGATAAGAGTCAACCTCTTTTCCTAGCTCTGAATCACTTTTTACCTCATCTCTAAGAAGTTGCCCTGTAGAAATCATAGTAAATCCATACCTCTCTACAATCATTTCAGACTGAGTATCTTTTCCACTCCCAGAAGGGCCAACAAATAATGTAATCATGTTTTTACAATTCCAAAAATTAAATTAATTACTAATAACAAATATGAAAAGCAAAATAGAAATGCAGTAATAGTAAAAAAAACACTTTCTAGATTCTTTTCTTTTTGATTTATAACAGGTATTAGCGAATTTTCATAGATCAACCCTAATATTGCTCCTCCAATAAATCCTCCAAGATGGGCTGCCCAGTTAATTCCTGGGAAAAAACTAATTATCCCAGCAAGAATTAATGTTGGATAAAAACTCTCTCTCTTAAAAGGTAGTGACAATCCAAATCTGTTTTTTTTAATGGTTCCACCTATCAAAAGACCTAACAATGCGAAAACTGCTCCAGATGCTCCTAAAGAAGCTATATTAGTGCCAGAAATTAAAGCTAGCCCATAGGTAAATAAACTTCCTACAATACCACCTATAATATAAGTTATGAATAATTTTTTAGAGGAATATAAATTTTCAACTAAAATCCCTATCTGAAATAGAGCAATCATGTTTAAGAAAAAATGTATGAGATCAAAATGTACAAATGTAGAAGTTACTAATAGCCAATACATTCCTCTAGCAACACCAACAGCGTTAAACACACCATAAAATATTACTTCATCTTCTACTCCAGCAGAACCTATAAAATTATAGGTTAAGAAAACTAATGCATTAAAGGCTAACAAGAAAATAAGCCATCTAAATTCACCTCTTTCGTTATACATAAATGCTGAATTACTATTTTCAATTATAGCCTAGCATCAGTATTTGTGCTAAACCAACACATTTGCTAAATCTGCAAAGCTATTAGATAGTAAGTTATACATTGAGTCTGAAGAGTTCACAAAATCGTTAGAAAATACAGATTTTTCCTCATCTTGCATTTTTCTCCACTTATGTTTTTCGACTGGTTTTTCAATTTTGTACTTTGGATTAGCAACAACTTCTAATCGAGCATTTTTTGAGATTATAAAGTAAGCTAATCCTTTCTCTTTAATTAAATTTCTTGTGTAATCCAAATGACTTAAACTATTTGAAATAACTACAAAAACAACCTGATCGTTACTTGTATTTACAAATGTATAAAGAACTCCTGAAGGAATTGCAAACCTATCACCTGCAATAAGTTCTATTATTTTTACGTCTTTAACAACTGTAGATGAAAATGGATCAATGTTACTATTATCATTCTTTTGAATAATAACTGTTAGAATACCTTTTGTTACTTCTATAATACTTGAATACTTTCCTTCCTTTTCTTCAGATCTGTATACATGTGTTTTAATATACTCTATACCAAGTAATCCACTGGGAAGTTGAATAATATCGTATGAAATTCCCGCATCTTTATGTTTACATTCATAATTTTTTACATCAACATATTGCTTATAAACTTGTTCTGGATATTTTAAAAATTTATTAAGAAGAATAGGGATAATTTCTTTTAATCCTATTTCCTTTTGGAAGGTACATTCAACTTCCTCTCCATATTGAAGAGTACCTGTTTCCTCATCTAGATATAGCGGAAGACCGCAAATGTCACTAAGGTCTATCATATTTAAGAATAATAAGAGCAAAAAATATAAGTAGAAAGATGGAAAAGCTTTCTACATAAGAAAATATCGCTTGTTATATAATTTAGACGAAATAGTTAATTTTGTCAAACGTGTTTGACAGAAGCATTGTGCAGTGGAGCTTGCAGCGCGTTATTTATTATCGGCAGCGGATTCTAGCTCTTCCCAAAGCTTTTTTTCTTTGTCAGATAATTTCGTAGGGATATCCACAATTAATCTTACATATTGATCCCCATTTTCCTTTCTCCTAAACATTGGGCCTCCTTTGCCTTTCAGTCTTAATATCTTTTCTGACTGTGTTCCGTTTGGTATTTTCATAACAACATCTCCGTGAACTGTAGGAACTTCAACTTCTCCACCTAAAACAGCTGTTGTAACTGAAATATGCTTATCCATATAGATATCGTCTCCTCTTCTTTCAAGCACAGGGTGTGGTTCAACTTCTATATAAATGTACAGGTCACCTGAACTGTCTCCTTTAAAACCGGCATTTCCTCTTCCTGTAAACCTTAAATTCACTCCGTCAGGTATACCTGCAGGAACCTTCATTTTAAATATGTCTTCATTCCTAATTCTTCCTTCTCCTTTACATTTCTTACATTCTTTTTCTGAAACTGTTCCAGTACCGTTACAAGTCTGACATACTCTAGCTACCTGCATTGAACCAATAATTGTTCTTTGAACTTGAACAACCTGTCCTCTTCCTGAACATGTTTCGCAGGTTTTCATCTTGCCTTCCTCTGCTCCACTTCCGTTACAAAGATCGCATTCTGTGAATCTTTCGTATTTAATCTCTCTTTCAACTCCGAATACTGCTTCAAAAAATGAGATATTTAAATTTACTTGTATATCTGATCCACTTCTTCCCCCTCTTCTATCATCTCCAGCACTAAAACCGCCAAAACCACTGCCAAAAAATTCTCCTAAAAGTGATCCAAGACCTCCTCCACCATTAAAAATATCTTCAAAATTCGTATAACCTCCTCCTCCAAAGCCTTCAAAACCCTGTGTTCCTGCAAATCCATATTGATCGTAAGCTTGCCTTTTCTGATCATCTGATAGAATATCGTACGCCTCTTGAGCCTCTCTAAATTTTTCTTCAGCGTTAGCTTCTTTATTCCTATCTGGATGATAATTTTTTGCTAGTTTTCTATAGGCTTTTTTTATTTCTTGTTTAGAAGCATTTTTACTAACTCCTAATACCTCATAATAGTCTCTTTTTTCAGCCATACTCTTTCAATAAAACTAATAATTTTATCATAAAACTAGCAATCAATTATTTAGATTGCTAAGCAACCTTTTTTTTAACAAGGATTAGTTATAGAATATACTATATTAGATCCAGTAATAATGAAAAAAGAACAAAAAAGAATTCTCAAATACATTATCTTAGTATCACTGCTTATTGTTGGTTTAGTCATTGTATATATTCTTGCAAGTCCTCCTGTCAGCAATATTGTTGATGATGAAACTGAAGGCGATATCGAAGTTTCAGTTCCTGAGGAAGTAATGCCAGAAAATATGAGATTAGATGAAAGACTAAGAGATCTAGGACTGAATGAAATGTCTTCACTTTTAGCTAATGAAGGAATTTTGACTGAATTAGAAACTGCTGAAACAAGATTCTCAATTTTAGTACCTAACAATTCAGTGAATGATATAGTTGTAGAAAAATATATCCTTTCAGAAGAAATATACTCACATAGTTTAGACTTTCCATACGATGTGCAAAACGAACTAGGTGAAACTATGACTATTAATTATCTTAACGGGGAAGTTAGTATAAATTTAGATGGAAAAAATATTAATGTCATACAACCCGACTTAAGATTTAATAATGGTTCAATTTTTATAATTGGCTCAGTTTTATAGTTAAAAAAATAAAATGAAAAACAAAAACATTGCTGTAATTTTAATAACTTTAGTCCTCATAGTTATAGTTATTTTTATTGGAACGACCTTAAGTGATAGTCCTGATAATCAAAACGAAAACGAGACTCCTGACAATGGATCAGAACAACCAACTGTAAATGATAATGATGTTCCATATAGTAGTGATCCTGAAATTATTGAAGAAGAGCCCTTACCTGAAGGGGCAGAACGATTCTCCTCAAACATTAACGTTATTGATACAGCTAAATCAGTTATTGAACTAGAACCTTTTACAACAGCACTAAGCTCTACATCTTTTAATGAGAGCTTAACAAACGAGAATTTGAAATTTACAATTTTTGCTCCATCAGATACTGCTTTTGTTCAAGCAGCAGATACATTATCTAATTTTTCAAGCACATACCTTTCAACAACTTTAGGTTTACACATTGCTGAAGCTAATATTTTAAATGCTGATATTGAAGATGGGTTAAAAATATTAACTCTTACAGGAATTGAAATAGAAGTTATAAGGGACGAGGAAGGATTATTATTATTAAAAGGACCTAAAAATACAGCTAGACTTCTAGCAGTAGACTTAGTGGGTTCAAATGGGGTTGTTCATATCATTGATACTGTATTGCTTCCTTAATGCTTCCTTAAAGAGGAAATTCATTAGGAAGCGTTTCTTCTTCAATCGGAGGAAGGATTTCTATTTCTTGAGGCTTTAGAAATGATATTGTATTACTTTCTACAAAACACTCATTCTTATTATTTAAAGCGCAAACTTTAATAAAGGAATTTATTTCAGAATCTATTAAATAGATAACCAACTTTCGCTCTTTAAGATCATTAATTGTCATTTCATTATTAACAACTTCTCCAGTACTTAAAAGTTCATCATACATTATTTTAATCCCTTTAATTCCTGTAGTATTTTCAGGTTCTAAATACCATTGTAAAAAAATCCCATCTATTGTCTCTTCAGTTGAAAGAGAAATTGATTTTAATATTGGTTGTGGAGGAACTTCAGCGCCGACAACAGGACCTGGAGCTTTAATTTTAATAGGAGCACTATAAGATAGACAAGAGTTATCAACATATACACATGCTTTGATTGTGTATTCTCCTCCATCTTCTTTTTGCACAAGTAGATCATTAAGACCTTCAACGCCTAGAACTTCACTTGCCTCAGATAAAGTTAAATCCTCACCTTCACCTAAAATTACTTTTATTTCTGATCCCTCAGGGATATTTGTACCGTCCCAAGATAGCTGTATACCTTCTTCTTTTGTGCTTACATTAATAGTAACCTGAGGAACTAAAGGATCTGTTTTTGCTAATATTCCTAAATCTTCCTGTACAAACTTTGTTTTATCCTGTTCTTTATTCCATATTACAAAAGAATCCTGCGCTATTTCTTCTAATACAACTTCATCAATTACATTTTCTTTCGATGGATCTTCAGTATTTCTAACATAGAATTTATTTCCTTCTGCTACAACTACTTGCTCTTTTCCGTCTTTTGAGATCTTAACTTTACTCTCATAAACTTCAACTCCCTTTTTAGTTTCAGTATTAATAGTCTTAAATGCTGTTCCTAGACTTTGGTAAGAAATATCATCAACTAAAATCTCAAAAACTGAATGACCATCTTTCTCAACTCTTGTATAAACCTCACCTTCAAGATTAGTAACAATTATATGGTTAGATTTTAATGAGTTAAGTTGAATTTTCGAACTAGAATCTAATCTCATATCTCCTCTTCCATCAAATGATATGACTGCTCTACTTCCTGCCATAACTCTTATATTATCACCCTCATTAAGTACATCATTTATTTTTAAGTCCTGCCAATTGCCTGATCTATCTAATCTCTGAACTATTCCTTCAAAATAATATACACTTGCAGCTACTCTATTATTAGAAGTTAATGTTCCGAAAGTAAGATTGTTATAAAAAACAAAAAAGCCAGTGAAAAGAGAAAAAAATGTTATAAGTATAAAACTGAAAAAAGCAGAAATATATTTATAGGGTAATCTAATTGAAAAAGTATCAGATGATGAATTAACATATTCATCATTAATTTTTTTAATCAACGCCTCCTTAAACCCAGACCGAGGAGGCGTGACGATAGTATGTTCGCCAAAGAACTTTGTAATTTCTACGTGGTTTGAAATTTTTTTGTCGGCTTCCATACTCATAAAGCATAACGTTCTAACTCTTCAAATATTTCACTTTCTGGAAAATTTTCTCTGAATTTCTTCCTAAAATCCTTAATGGCTCTATGTAATAACACTGAAGTATTTTTTGTTTTCATTTTCATAATCACTGCAATTTCAGGTAAGTCAAACTCTGAGAAAAAACGAAGTGTAAGCACTTTTTGATATCTAGGTTTAAGTTTGTTTAGAATGAAAGTTATTTGTTTTTGATATTCCGAAAGCCTTAATTCCTCTTCAATGTTAATTTCACTAAGGAATTCATCCCAATCCTCGTAATCTGACTTTTTTTTATTCTTTCTATATGTATCAATAATCAAATTATGAGCAGCAGTGTAAAGCCATGCTCCGAAACGAATATTCTTACTAGTATTAAAGTTTTTAATTTTTTCAATTGCTCTCAAAAAGACCTCACTCACAATTTCTTCAGATATTGAATGATTGGCGGTTCTATTTATACAATATCCATATACCTTTTCGAAATAATACTCATAGAGTTTTGCAAAATCTTGAATGTTAGTCTTTGCCTTTTCAACAATTTCGAGCTCTTCCTGTAATGTCATTATCTTTAGTATTTGAAAAGATAGAGTGATAGTATTAAAGTGTTATGTCGTAGATTAATTGTAACAGTCTTCGATTGTTTTTGATATGCTTAAGGATAGGACAATAATTACAGATGGATAATAACTTAAATAACTTGCCCTTACAACAAGTAACACAACCTGAACCCCTAGTAAGTCCCAATTATAATCTGGTTATACTTGACGATAACTACGTAATCAGAAATATTGTAAAGAATGAAATTTATACAAGAATAGTAAGATTTTATCCTGATATAGATTTTGATGTATTTTCATCTGACGATGGGGTTGGTGGATTAGGGTATATATATCTTACAAAGCCTAAAATAATTGTCGTGGATACTACCCTTCCTAGATATAGTGGAAGAGAGATTTTTGAATTCTTACAGTCCAATAAGAACTACGTAATCGAGCACACTTTGGTTATCTTGATTAGTGAATATAAATACACTCTTGAAAATTTACCAACGAACTTTGTTATTCTTGAAAAATCGCATTCTAACTTTCTAAATCAATTAGTTGAATATGTCTTAAAACATGTGCTGTTAACACTTGGTAATAATAAAGTTAATCCTGAAGAAGTTAGGGTTAATACTTCAATACTACCAAGAATAATTCTATTCTTTGCAAACATTGGAGATAAGATTAATAATCCAAGAGCATTTTCAAAAAACATTCTATTCCTATTATTAAAACCTTTTCTCTGGATTATTTGGGTTCTTTTCGAATTTCTGATTGCTCCTCTTTATGTTATTTACAATATTACGATAGGAAATCTTCTTGGAGAAAGTCAGATAAAATCTTCAACAAAAGATATTAATTTCAGATCAAATAAGAGACCTCATTTTATAAGCGTATTAATAAATATTAGCTTAACTGTAGTTAAACTAATGCTTTTCCTTCTAATAAACATAATTATTCTTTTAATTTCTAGAGAGATTTAAGTCTATGAGTCCTCTAGTCTCTGTAATAATTCCAACTCTTAACGAAGAAAATTCACTTCCTAAACTTCTAAATTGTTTACAAAAACAAACTTTTAAAAATTTTGAAGTTATAATTTCTGACGCTGGATCAAAAGATAAAACAAGAGAAATTGCTGAAAACTCTGGAGCTAAAATTGTAGAGGGAGGATTGCCAGGTATCGGTAGAAATAATGGAGCAAAAATAGCTAAGGGCAGTATTCTTGTCTTTATAGATTCTGATGTTAGTTTTGAAAATGATTTCCTTGAAGAATCTATTCAAGATTTTGTTAAAAAAAAGTTAGATCTTGCTATTCCTTACTTTAATCTGAATGCAAAAAAACTACAGCATAACATTTTCTTTCTTTGGAATAATTTATACAAGAGATTAATGAAACGTACACGATTTCCTGATGGTACGGGTCAATTAAATATTATATTAAAGAGTACGTTTGAAGAGCTTGGCGGTTATCCAGACTATATTATGGGCGAAGATACTGAATTATTTTGGAAAGCTGCAAGAAAAAGATTTAAAGTAGGAACTGTAAAAAAGAAATTTAACAGTTCTACAAGAAGATTAGAATCTGTAGGAATTTTCTGGGTATTAGCAGCTTTCACATTTATTGGTCCTTTTATGATGTTAGGGATTGCAGGTGATAAGCGAGTACAAAAAATTGCTACTAAAATCTATGGGGGCTTTGGAAAAGCAAAAAAAAGCTAAACTTTCTCTACAATAAGAAAATGGCTGATTCCAAAAAAATGAAGAGGTGTTTTTTCAATTAAATGAAATATTTTTTGAACTAGCTTCCCAACAATTCTATTTCTTCTAACTAATCCATCAAATCCAGGGAAAATATGTGAATGATGAATAATTTTCCAGCTTTCATTTGGAAATAATTTTAAAATATCACTATTAGAATAATTCCTTACATGAGGAGCAAATTTCCTAAAAATAAATTTAGGCATCCATGGCAATAGCGGGATATTACCCCAGTAATACTTCCCCTTCAAAAACATACCATGAGTTTCAAATGGCCATCCTCGATTAGGAGTAAAAATAATAAATTTTCCTCCTTTTTTCAATACTCTATTTACTTCCTCAACTGCTTTTTTATCATCTTCGACGTGTTCTAAGACTTCATTAGAAAAAACTATCTCAAATTTATCACTGCCAAACTTTAGGTCTTCAGCTTTGCAAATAATGTAGTTCTCAATAGGAACAGGGTTAGGTAAATTTGTAATTAGTAATTCATAATTTGTCTTAGACTCAGGATCTATATCGAAACCAAATACGTTTTTAGGACTAGTAAATCTTGCAAACTCATTCATCCAAACCCCTTCTCCACATCCTTGGTCTAAAATTACTTTATCTTTCAAATCAACTTTCTTTAAGACTGAGTTCATTCGTCTTTGAAACCCTTTAGAAAATGCAGTTCCTGGCTTGCCTAAATGGGCAAATTTTGTTTTAATATCTAGAACTTTCAATATTATATTCTTAAATTCAACTATTATATCTGATAAATGGCATTAATATAATTGTGTAAACTAAAGGAAGATAATCCCCACTTTTGCGGTCGAAATTGCTTGCAATG
>CAZWRA010000016.1:0-26574 GCA_964635995.1 uncultured Candidatus Saccharibacteria bacterium | reverse complement strand
CTTTATTTAATTGCATTTGTACGCTGATTTGTTCAGGAAAACTTTCAGCAACAAGTTCAGTTACATCTACTACCTCATAACACAGATTAGGAAGGTTACCTTCAATTGTATATGCCCAAGAATTGTTTCCCTGAAATTGAGCCTTTAATTCAAATAAATTCTCGTCTATTTCATCATTATTTAATGATCCAGGATTTACAGTTTTAACTTGAAATTCGAATGTTTGAGATCTTCTTGCATTAAATTCACCAGTTAATTCAATTGGTTCAATTACTTCAGTACATATTTCATCTGTAGGCGGAGGAGAAATTAAAAGATTAATTACTTTATCTCCATCTTCAGAATCTTCAACTCGAACTTCTGTATCGTAACAAGGATTTGGAAGCTCTCCAGTTATTACATATTCCCAAGTATTATTTCCCTCGTAAGATGCTTCAACTTCATAACCAGAAGTTTCAGAACCGAATTTTGCATCAGATAGCTGATCATATAAGAGGTAGCCACCGATACCGGCTCCTACTAATATTAAAACAATTAAAACGTACTTAAATAGTTTTCCCATTATGTTAGGAATAATAAATACTAATATACAAAGTCTATCATAGAGCAAACTTAAGTTTGAAGTTTATTTTTTAAGAAGAGTAGAATACAATATTTAGTATCTATGAGTAAATTCCAATCAAAAAAAATTCTTATTTCATTAAGTCTGCTTCTAGCTATTATTAGCGCAGTTTTAGTAATCTTCCTTTTTCTTGATTCATTATTAGGAATAAACAATACAGATGATTTAATAGATCGTGTTTATAATCCAACTGAAGAAAGTATAAAACTCGAAATTAATGTAGACACAGAAGAAAGACAAATCTATGAAGGTTTTCTAACTGTGTTAATTGAAACAAACAAAGAAATAGATCTTCAAAAAAATAATAGAATGAATATGATTTTAGTTAAAGAAGAGGAGGGTAAATATTTCTATGTTCTTGAGATCAGTAATATTGATACAGGAAAATCAATAATTACAATTAATATAAATGATAAACAAGGAAATACTGAAACATTAAAAATTCCTGTAGATAGAGATCCAGGATTCTCCTTTCAAGGTCAGAGTTATGTGCCTGCATGGCCAAATACAACTTATATAATAGATGGAAATGATTTATTAACTTTTTTAAATAAAGAGAGAAGGTTATTAGTAACGTATGAACCTTCAGATCTTGTAAATCTTAGAGAAAACTATATTGATCTTTATGTTAATGACGATACTTTTGTATTGCGTAAAGAAGCTGCGGATAACTTAGATCTAATGCTTAAAGATATGAGAGAGGAAATAAATAAAAATGTAGTAATTGCTTCTGCATACAGATCTTATGAGACTCAAGCAAAGCTTTATTCTGGATATGTTGCTCAATACGGTCAGGAGGAGACAGATAAGTTTTCAGCAAGACCTGGGTACAGTGAACATCAATTAGGAACAGTTGTTGATTTTGTAAACGAGGAATCAGGATTTCAATTTAATGAACAGTTTGGAGAGACTGAGGCCGGAGTTTGGCTTAAAGATAATTCATATTTATATGGATTTATTATGAGTTACCCAAATGGAACCGAAGAAGTAACAGGATATGCATATGAACCTTGGCAGTTTAGATATATTGGAGTAGAGAATGCTAAGGAACTGAAAGAAAGCGGATTAATCTGGGTTGAGTGGATTCAAAGTAAATAGCTAAAAATAAAGAGCTCTGAATTTCAGAGCTCTTTGATTTATTATAACCCTCTAGTTTTCTCCAATATATACTGCTCCGCTTTCAAGAAGCTGAGACAGCAAACTCATTTTGTCTGTTACAGGAATAATTTCTGTCCTTGGTGATCCCTGGATGTGGATCTGTCTATGAACTCTTGTACCATTAGGTACAATTACATATCTTGAAAATCTCATGAATTCTGTATATTCATCTAAATTTAAGTTCAAAAGAGAAGCTTGACGTTGTAAATCTAAAGGAGAATATCCGTCTACTGGTACTGATACTGTACTTGCTTGATATGAATTAAACAGTCTAGGATTAGAAATCCCTGTTTTTAGATTTCTATTTGTGGACAAAGATCCAACTTGAACCAAAGGAACAGATAAAAAACTAGGTGAATTTAAAAAACGACCTTTATCGTCAATGATCACTCCTACCTTAGCGCCAGCCCGAATAACCAAATCTAGATTGTTTCCTTCAAAAGCATTACGAGTTGGTCTTTGATTTAAGTTTACGGGGTGTTCCATCGAGAATAAAATTTGCTGTAGGGAAGCTTCTCTCTCTTGTCTCATCAAATTCAGGAACATCATTGTATCGTTCTAAAATTTCTGTATCTATAGACATAATAATACAGTAATAATTAATGACGAATTTTAACAATGTTGCCCTAGTTTGGCAACAAAAGAGCTATGCAGCAAATCGATGTGGTGGCTCTACTTTTAATTTATGAGCAAGTTTTGAAAAATCTCATACTGTCTTTCTAGGATATCCGAATTATTATCAATGTTAGATTTCTTTAAATTTGCTCTGTTGATAAATCCTCTGATTATAGGGAAGGAGTTTATTGCTTTATTTCTTCCAAGACGGTTTAGTCTTTTTTCTATTATATTGAGTTGTCCAGCCTCCTTAACTGTTTTTTCTTGTCTAAGTATCATTTCATGCATTTCTTTTAATCCTTTTAAAATCTCGGCTCTTTCTGATTTTAAAAGATGAGCAGGAGAATTTAAAAGTAATCTATCGTTAACAATACGTTCTCTATTTAATGGGTGACTGAAATCTATAGGTTCAGGTTGACTGTTAGAGGCATTTTCTGAATTACCGGAATAGGGATTAATAGGAAATCTAATAATTTTTTGATTATAGACAGGTTGATTAACTTTTGGATTAGCTACATTATATACTTCAGGGTTTGCTTCAGGACTTTCATCAATATCATGCGATTCTATGTTATGTGCTTCTAGGGCCATTTTTTTAATATAATTCTAGAATAAATATTAGGTTATTACGTTAAAGCATAAACCTATCTCTAATTATACTTGTTACAGCATAATAATTTGTAAGAAAATTCTTTCAATCATTGAATCTCACTTAAAATTAATATACATTATTATTGTATTAAGTAAAAATTAATAATAAGTAGTAAAATACTTTAGAAAGTCTTGATTTTCTTTCTACTTCTTGGCATAATCCACGAGTGTTCGTTTTTCTGGCACTTTATTTCTGGAAAATATGAACTAAATTACCGGATAGACATTCACAATTACAGGGTTAACTGGTATAATTTCCATACTCTGAAATTGGAGAGAAAATTTATATACTATTATATTAAATATTATTCAACAAGAAGATGGCAGAGTTCCAAAGAACAAAACCTCACGTAAATGTGGGAACATTAGGTCACATCGACCACGGTAAAACTACTTTAACAGCAGCTCTTGTAGCTTATTCAGGGCGACAAGGTTGGACTGATGCTGGAAAATCATATGAAGATATTGCAAAAGGAGGAATCGCACGACAAGGTTCAAACAAAATCGTAACTGTGGCATCTTCACATGTTGAGTATGAGTCTCCAAACAGACACTACGCTCACATTGACTGTCCAGGACACAAGGACTACATTAAGAACATGATCACTGGTGCTGCACAGATGGATGGAGCAATTCTTGTTGTTTCAGCTGCTGACGGACCAATGCCTCAAACTAGAGAACACGTTCTTCTAGCAAAGCAAGTTGGTGTAAAGCATCTTGTTGTTTTCATCAATAGATTCGAAGATGATATGGATGAAGACCTAATTGAATTAATTAAAGAAGAAGTAAAGGACATCCTTACAAAATACAAATACGAAGCTGACAAAGTTCCATTTGTAGTAGGAAGTGCTCTTTATGGAGTAACTGGAGAAAAGGATGGAGACGAAGGAATCGCAAACTTACTAAAAGCAATGGATGAAACTATTCCAGAGCCAGTAAGAGATCTTGATAAACCATTCCTAATGCCTGTAGAAGATGTATTCTCAATTGAAGGACGAGGAACAGTTGCAACAGGAAGAATTGAAAGAGGAATTGTAAAAGTAAACGATGATTTAGATCAAGTTGGCTTAATGGAAGGTGTTAAGAATGTAACTGTAACTGGAGTTGAAATGTTCAAGAAATCTCTATCTCAAGGACAAGCTGGAGACAATGTAGGTCTTCTACTAAGAGGAATTAAGAGAGAAGATATTGAGAGAGGACAGGTTTTAGCTAAGAAAGGATCAATTAAGCCTCATACTAAATTCAAGGCTGAATTGTATGTACTTTCAAAAGAAGAAGGAGGTAGACACACTGGATTTGGATCAGGATATAAACCACAGTTCTATATTAAAACAGCTGATGTAACAGGATCAGTGACTCTAGACGAAGGATCACAGCTTGTTATGCCTAGTGATAATGTAACTGTAACTGTAGAGTTAGTAACTCCTACAGCTCTTGAAGAGCAAATGTCATTTGCTATTAGAGAAGGAGGAAGAACAGTAGGAGCTGGAGTTGTTACACAAGTAATTGCTTAAGCTTAAAAGAAAAGAGGTCGAAAAGGCCTCTTTTCATTAATTTATTTATGCTCTTTAACGATTAGGAAAATGCAAACAAAGATCAGAGTAAAAATTAAAGGATTTGATCATAGAGTAGTAGACAAAGCTACAGAGCAAATCTGTCGAACTGTAATTGATACTGGTGCAAAGATAAGAGGTCCTGTACCACTTCCAAATAAAAGCTGGAAGATCGCTGTACATAAAAGTCCTCATATTGATGCAAAGGCTAAAGAGCATTATGGAATTACAGAGCACACGAGATTGATTGACATTTTGGATCCTAATCCAAATACTATAGATGCGTTAACTCATATGCAATTACCTGCTGGAGTTGACATTGTAATAAAGTAATTTAAACACAGAGATAATTATTCATACTATTATGAAAGTTTTGTTAGGAAAAAAAATAGGGATGACTCAGACTTTCGATAAGGAAACTGGAGAATTAACACCAGTTACTGTTATAGATATCTCTGGAAATGTTGTTTCAAAAATCTTAAAGAATGGAGAAGCAACAACACACATTGAATTAGGTTTAGGGAAACAGAAGCAATCAAATTCTGCTGACACAGGTAATTATAAAGATTTAAATTTTGTACCTAAATTTAAGAAGGTATTTAAGCTAAAAAATTCTGAGAACATGCCTGAGCTAGCATCTCAACTGAAAGCTGATGTATTTCAAATAGGAGATACTGTTGATGTAACTGGAACTTCTAAAGGAAAAGGTTTCCAAGGAGTTGTTAAGAGATGGGGATTTAAGGGAGGAAAGAGAACTCACGGACAATCAGATAGAGAAAGAGCTCCTGGATCAATTGGATCAGGAACTACTCCAGGAAGAGTTGTAAAAGGAAAGAAAATGGCTGGTCACATGGGAAATGAACAAAAAACAATTAAGAAATTAAAGATTGTAGATGTTGATATTGATAATGAAGTTATTACAGTAAGTGGTTCAGTTCCAGGGTTTAATGGATCTTATCTAATTATAAGTGAATCTAAATAATAATGAAGGCTGATGTTTTAGATCAAAAAGGAAAAAGTATTAAGCAAATTGATCTTGATGAATCAATTTTCGGAACAGAAATAAACGAGAGTGTTCTTTCACAATATGTTTACTCATACCTTTCTAACCAAAGACAGAGTAATGCACATACAAAAGATAGATCAGAAGTTAGAGGAGGAGGAAAGAAACCTCATAGACAAAAAGGAACTGGAAGAGCTAGATCAGGTTCAAACAGAAATCCATTATGGACAGGAGGAGGAACAATTTTTGGTCCAACAAATGATCGAAACTATAAGAAAAAAATTACAAAAAACTTTAGAAAAGCAGCTTTAAAAAGCGCATTAAGTTCAGTATTAAAGAATAAATCATTAATTATTGTTGATGCAATTAGCTTTAAAGAAGATAAGCCTTTAACAAAACAGGCTAGTGATGTTAAAGATAGTGTAGCTAAAGAAGCAAAGAAAGTTTTAATTATTACTGATGGTAATAAAGAAACTGTACACTATGCATTCTCAAACCTTAAAAATGCAAGAGTAGTTCCATCAACAGAAATGAATGTTTATGATCTATTAACAGGAGGAACTGTAATTGTTGAAGAAAACGTAATTAATACAATTAAAGATAAATTCAGTAAATAACATGATAGTTTTAAAGAAACCAATCGTAACAGAAAAAACAACAGCAGAATATGAGAGTGATAATAAAGTAACTTTCGAAGTTGCTTTGGAAGCAAACAAGTTTGATGCTGTTAAAGCATTAGAAGCTGTTTACGGTGTTAAGGTTGAAGAGGCTTGGGTTATTAATAGATTAGGAAAAAGAAGAGCAAACAGAATGACTCGAAAAATTGAAAAGAAGAGTAGAGATATGAAAATAATGAAATTTAAATTAAAAAAAGGAGATAAAATCGATTTATTTAAAGCATAATGGCACTAAAGAAATACAGACCAACAAGCCCAGGAGTAAGACATGCAATACTGATTGATAAATCAGAATTGTCTGATGTTGAACCATATAAGCCTCTTGTAAAAAAGGTTAAGAAAAACCATGGTAAAAATAATAGAGGTGTAATTACTACTAGACATAAGTCTGCTGGAAATAAAAAGCTATTCAGACAAATTGATTTTAATAGAGATAAGAAAGGAGTTCCTGCAAAAGTAGAGACTATTGAATATGATCCAAATAGAACAGCATTTATCTCTTTATTAAAATATGCTGATGGAGAAAGAAGATATATATTATCTCCAGATGGAATAAAGGTTGGTGAAACTGTAATGTCTAGTGATGAGGCTCCAATTAAACCTGGAAATTCAATGCCTTTAAAAAGAATTCCACAAGGTACTTTTGTCCATGCTGTTGAATTAATAGCTGGAACAGGTGCTAAATTAGGAAGATCTGCTGGAACTAATATTCAAGTGATGGGAGGAGATAAAGGATATGTTCAATTAAAAATGCCAAGTGGTGAATATAGATTAGTGAAAGAAGATGCATACGCTACAATCGGAACAGTTTCAAATCCAGATCAAAAAAACGTAAAGCTTGGAAAAGCTGGAAAAAGCAGAAAGAAGGGAATTAGACCAACAGTACGAGGAGTTGCAATGTCTTACAAACACCCTCACGGAGGAGGTCAGGGTAAATCTGGAAGACACGGAACTGGAGGTCCAGCTAAAGATAGATGGGGAAATAAGATTGGAAAGAGAACAAGAAAGAATAGAAAGACAACAAGTAAATACATTATTAAAAGACGTCCTTCAAAGAATAAATTTAAGAATTACAAAACAATAATTTAAAATGGCAAGAAGTTTAAAGAAAGGACCTTTTGTAGATTTCAAATTACAAGAAAAGGTTAAAAAACAAAAAAGTGAGGGAAAAGGAAAGGCAATTAAGACTTGGAGTAGAAGTTCAACAATTACTCCAGATATGGTTGGTTTAAATTTTGAAGTTCATAATGGGAAATACTTTATTAAAGTATTTGTAACAGAGTCTATGGTTGGTCATAAGCTTGGAGAATTTGCTCCAACTAGAAAATTTACTGGACATAGTAAGAAAGGAAAGATTACAAAAGCTACAGGTTCAACTGGTAGCGCAGCAGCATAATTTTATTAAATAATTATGAGTAATATAAAAGTAATAGCAAAAGCAAAAAATATAAGAGGATCTGCTAGAAAAGCAAGAATCCCTGCAGACGTTGTAAGAGGAATGATGGTTGATGAAGCTTTAGCGATTTTAGAATATATGCCTAAGAAAGCTGCAGCAGATGTATACAAAGTTGTAAATAGTGCAAGAGCTAATGCTATTCATAACTATAATATGAATCCTGAGAGACTAAAGATTAGTAATATTCAGGTTGGACAAGGAATGAAGCTTAGAAGAATAAAACCAAAGTCTAGAGGTATGGCTAGTGTTATCAATAAGCAATTTAATAATATTACTGTAGAGGTGATTGAAGTTAGTGATGAAGAACCTAAGACTGTAGAAAAAGAAGAGACTGGAAAAAAGACAAAAACAACTAAACCAAAAACAGAGAATAAAGCTGAGACTAAAAAAGCAACAGCTAAAAAACATCTAAAAAAGCTGCGAAAACAAAGAGGTAGCTTAGAGGTTTAAAGATTATTTGTTATAATTGAACGCTTAATAATAAACTATGGCAAGAGGTGCGCACAAAGTACATCCAACTGGATTTAGACTCGGAATTAATAAGAGTTGGAAATCTAGATGGTATGCAAATAAATCTGCTTATGCAGATACTTTTCTAATGGATAAAGAACTTAGAAAAGTTATTAATACAAATCTAAAAAGCGCAGGAGTTTCTGAGGTTATTATTAAGAGATCAATTAACAAGATTTTAGTTGAAATTCATGTAGCTAGACCTGGAGTTGTTATCGGAAAAGGAGGAGCAGCTATTGCTGATTTAAAGAAAGATCTTGAGAAAATTGCTAAAACAGACGTTGAACCAAAGATTTTTGAAGTTAGAAATCCTGAAGCAGTTGCTAAATTAGTAGCAGAAGGAATCGCAATGCAATGTGAAAGAAGAATTAATCCTAAGATTGCCGCAGAAAAGGCTGTTCATGCTGCAATGGAAAATAGAGATGTTAAAGGAATTGCTGTGTGGATTGGAGGAAGAATTAAAGGATCAGAGATGGCTAGAGTAGAAAAAGTCTCAAAAGGTGTAGTTCCTAGACATACATTAAGAAATAATATTGACTATGCATTTGTTGAAGCGCAAGTACCTGGAGCTGGAAAACATGGAATTAAAGTTTGGATTAATAAAGGTGAAAAATTAGGATACGATATAGATTAATTAAGAATTAAGAAATGTTACAACCAAAGAAAAGAAAATATAAAAAAGAGTTTAGAGGAAAGATGAAAGGAACTGCACAAAGAGGTAATACTATTGTGTATGGAGAATATGGCCTACAAGCATTAGAAAGAGGTTGGATTGATGGAAAACAAATTGAAGCTGCTAGAAAAGCAATTGTAAGACATACAAATAGAAAGGGAAAAACTTGGCTAATGGTATTTCCTCATAAACCATTTACTTCTATCAGTTCTGAAGTAAAGAGAGGAGGAGGAAAAGGAAATGTTGAAGGCTATGTTGCTGTAATTAAACCTGGAAGAATTGTATTTGAAGTTGGAGGCTTAACAGATGACATTGCAAGAGAAGCATTAAGATTAGCAGCTCAAAAACTTCCATTAAAAGTTAGAATTGTACAAAAGTAATGGCAGAAGCAAAGAAAACAACAAAAAAGAAAAAAACAAGTTTCGAAGGTTTAAGTGTTAAGGATGCTCGATTAGAATTACAAAAAGTTGTTCTAGCGGTGAAATCAGGAGAAGAAAATGATACATCTAAAATAAAAAAACTTAAAAAATATATTGCAAGATTAAAAACTAGCGAGAACAAACAATTATGGCAGCTAAGAAAACAGAAACTAAAACAAAATTAAGAAGAATAATGGATGCAACTGTTGTGAATGTTATTGATGAAACTACTGTTAAAGTTAAGGTAGAGAGAAAGTTTCCACATCCAAAATACGGGAAAATCATTAAGGAACATAAGACTTATTTAGCTAATAAAGCAGCTAAAAGTGAATTAAATAAAGGAGATTCAGTACAAATCGGAGAAATTAAACCAATCTCAAGAAGAAAAACTTGGGAAATACTTACAAAAACTGAGAAAAAATAAAAATGGTACAGAAATTAACAAGACTAAAAGTAGCTGATAATAGTGGAGTAAAAAAGCTTCAAATTATTCAGGTTTTAGGGAATAAAAAAGGAAGATCTTTCCAAGCATTTGGGTCAATTGGAGACATTGTAAGTGCAAGTGTTAAGAAAGCTATTCCTAATAGTAACTATAAAAAAGGAGATGTTGTACATGCTGTAATTGTAAGAGCTGCTAAGGAGTTCAAAAGAAAAGATGGTTCATATATTAGATTTGATGAAAATGCTGCTGCATTAATCAATAAAGAAACAAAAGAACCAAAAGGAACTCGAATTTTTGGACCTGTAGCTAGAGAATTAAAAGATAGAGGTTTTAATAAAGTTATTTCATTAGCACCTGAAGTTTTATAAATATGAAGTTAAAGACTAAAGTTAAAAAAGGAGATAAAGTAATGGTTATGAGAGGAAAAGATGCTGGTAAAGCAGGAGAAGTTTTACAAGTTGCTTTTCCAAAAGAAGGAGTTAATAAGAATGTAAGAGTTGTTGTAAAAGGTGTAAATATCGTAAAGAAAAATCAAAAACCAAATCCAACATTTAATGTTCCTGGAGGAATTATTGAATTTGAAAAGGCAATTGATATTTCTAATGTAATGGTAGTTGATGGAACAAAACCTACAAGAGTAGGTTATAAAGTTGACGAAAAAACTAATAAAAAAGTAAGAATATCTAAAAAAACAGGTAAAGATTTAAACTAAAATGACAATTTTACAAGAAAAATATAAAAAAGAAGTAGCTCCAGAATTAAAAAAGAAATTTGGTATTGAAAATGATATGGCAGTACCTACATTAGAAAAAATTGTAGTGAATGCTGGTATTGGAAATGAATATAAAAACAATTCTGCGGTGGTTGAAGAAATGGCAGAAACTATTGCTCAGATTACAGGACAAAAGCCAATTATTACATATTCTAAAATCGCTATTTCTAACTTTAAATTAAGGGAAGGAATGCCAAATGGAATTAAGGTGACTTTACGAGGAGACATGATGTGGAACTTTTTGAATAAATTGATTAACTTTGCACTACCTAGAGTTAAGGACTTTAGAGGAGTACCTAATACATCTTTTGATCCTGAAGGAAATTATACTCTTGGTATTAAAGAGCATACAATTTCCCCTGAAATTGATACTTCTAAACTTGCTAAGATCAGATCTTTACAAGTTGTAGTTGTAACAACTTCAAAAGATAAGGAAAGATCATATGAACTACTAAAATCACTTGGGATGCCTTTCAAAAAGACAAGAAAAGAGGCAGAAGAGGCGAAGGTAGAAGCAAATAAATAAGAAATATTTAGAAATTTAACGACTTTTTGATATAATTGGAAGCGTTAATTAATTGTATTAGATTATAGGCACTAGGTTTCAAGAAGCTTAGTCAAAAAAGTAAAATATGGCAAGTAAAGCAGCAATTGCAAAACAAAAAAAACGAACAGAATTAGTTGAAAGATACGCTGAAAGACGATCTAAGCTAATTCAAGAAGGAGATGTAGAGGGACTAAGAAAGTTACCTAGAAACGCATCGCCTACACGATTAAGAAATAGATGTGCAGTAACAGGAAGACCTAGAGGTTATATCAGAAGATTTAAGATGAGTAGAATTGCTTTTAGAGAGCACGCACTTAGAGGGGAATTACCTGGTGTTAAAAAAATTAGTTGGTAAATTTATAAATTATGGTTAACGATCCAATAGGAGATTTCTTAGCAAGAATTAGAAATGCTCAATTAAGAAAAAAAGAAACTGTTGAAATTTCTGCAACAAGAATGTTGATTTCAATTGCAGAAATTTTAAAAAGTGAAAACTTTATAGAAAGCTATGAAGTAGTGAAAGGTGATGTTCAAGACGTAATCATGATTAAATTAAAATACGTAAACGATGAGCCAACTATTAGAGAATTAAAGAGAGTCTCAAAGCCAGGAATTCGAAGATATAGAGGATATAGAGAAATTAAACCAATTAAAAGCGGAATGGGAATTTCAATTTTTTCAACTC
The DNA here is from genome assembly GCA_964635995.1 of uncultured Candidatus Saccharibacteria bacterium. Classification (GTDB taxonomy): domain Bacteria; phylum Patescibacteriota; class Dojkabacteria; order J137; family J137; genus JAGQLF01. Next base: position 14,791 of record CAZWRA010000016.1, on the reverse strand, counting down.
CAAAGGGTGTAATGACAGGAAATGAAGCAATTAAACTAAAAGTTGGAGGAGAGTATATTTGTGAGATTTATTAATTAAGATGAGTAGAATAGGTAATCAGCCAATACAAATTCCTGCAGGAGTGACAGTAAACGTAAAGGACGGTGGAAAATTCAACTATAAAGAAGTTGAAGTTAGTGGTCCAAAAGGAACATTGTCAGAATCTGTAAGACATGGAGTTAAAATTGAAGTTACTGATGGTGAAATAGTATTAACAAGAGCTAATGAATCTAAGCAAATAAAGTCAAACCATGGTCTTTACAGATCATTAATTCAAAATATGATTACAGGCGTAACAGAAGGATACTCAAGAGATTTAGAAATTGTTGGGATCGGTTATAGAGCTGAAATGCAAGGAAATAAAATTGTTTTTTCTGTTGGATACTCACACAAAATTGAATTAGTTCCACCAGAGGGAATAACAATTTCAGCAGATGAACAAACAAAAGTAAAAGTAGAAGGAGCTGATAAACAAAAAGTTGGAGAAATTGCAGCAAAAATTAGATCATTTAGAAAACCAGAACCTTACAAAGGTAAAGGAATTAAATATGCTGATGAAGTAATTAAGAGAAAATCAGCAAAAACAGTAGCAGCATAAAAATATGAACCTAAACATTAACTTAAAAAGAAAACAATTTGCTAGAAGAAAAAGATCACAAAGAAATAAGATTAGAGGTACTTCTGAACGACCTAGAGTTTCAGTTCAAAGATCTAATAATCATATTTACGCTCAAATTATTGATGATGAAACAATGAAAACTATTGCTTCATTTTCAGACTTTAAGTTAAAAGACAAAAAAGGAAAACCAGTAGAGATTGCTCAAATGGTAGGGGAAGAATTAGGTAAACAAGCTATGTCAAAAAAAGTAGATAAAGTTGTTTTTGACAGATCAGGATACAAATATCATGGTAGAGTAAAAGCACTTGCTGAAGGATTAAGAAAAGCAGGTCTAAACTTATAATAATAAATATGCCAGAAGACACAAAAGTAACACAAAAAGAAGAAAAGGTTGCAACTGACACTAAAGCTCAGCCTCAAGGTAATTTAAGAAAAAATACTTCAAAAGTTAGACCAAAGAGAAAGAGAGGAGATAAGAAGAATAGAAGAGGCGGTGAAGATGAAGGTTTTGATACAAAAATCATTAACATTAGAAGAGTAACTAGAATGTTTAAAGGAGGAAGAAGAATGAGATTAAGTGTATTTGTTGTTATTGGTGATAGAGAAGGGAAAGTTGGAGTTGGAATCGGTAAAGGAGCTGATGTAAGAAGCGCTCAAGAAAAGGCTGTTGCTAATGCAAAGAAAAACTTAATCCATGTTCCATTAAATGGAAATACAATTCCTCATGACATTACACAAAAGGTTGGAGCTGCAAGAGTGATGCTAAAACCAGCTGCACCAGGAACTGGAATCGTTGCAGGTTCTTCTATGAGAGCTGTAGCAGAAGTGGCAGGAATTAAAGATATGCTTGGAAAAATAATGGGAACTAATAATAAAATTTCAAATGCTTATGCAACAATTGAAGCTTTAGCTAATTTAAGAGCAAGTAGAAATTAAAATGATAAATAATTTACCATCACCAAAAACAACTAGAAAATCTATTCAAGTAGGTAGAGGTATTGGTTCTAAGAGAGGAGGTCATACTACAGGGAGAGGAACTAAAGGACAGAAATCAAGATCTGGATATAGAAAACCACGACCAGGATTTGAAGGAGGACAAAACCCACTTTCAAAGAGATTACCTAAACTTAAAAATGTTTCAGGAAGTAGAACAAGAACAAGATTATTCAAGATTAGAAAGACAAAGAATGTTGCAGTACAACTAAGCCAATTAGCTGAGGCATTTAAAAAAGGAGAAGAGGTTACTTTTGACAAATTGGTAGAAACAGGACTTGTAACTCCCCTTACTCATAAGGATGTTGCAGTAAAAGTTCTTTTTGATAAAGAAATAGATAAAGATTTAACATTAGTTAATCTTGCTGTTTCTAAAACTGCAAAAGAAGCTATTGAAAAAGCTGGAGGTAAGGTCGAGAATAAATAACAATTATTTTATCTACTTACTTATAATTCCCTTGTATGATTCAAAACAAGATAGACTACGAACAATTTAAAGACGAAAGTATTTCTAAGTCAAAAGGGGCTGATCGTGTTTCTAAAAAAAATAAAAAGTCAGTTAATAAAAGTAGATTTTTCTCATTAAATAGATTACCAGATGCTGTTAGAGAAGTTGTTACAAATAAAGCACTTCTAACAAAAATCCTTATTACACTTTTGATTGTTATTATTTACAGAGGTTTAGCTTCTATTCCATTACCTGGTGTAGACATGAGAGTTTATGAAGCATATTTCCAGAACTCAAGTGCATCTGAAGCAAATTATTTATTTCTTGTTTTCACAGGAAGTACTCTTGAAACTCCAAGTATAGTAGGTTTAGGAATTATTGCTTATATTAATGCATCTATTATTATGCAGTTAATAACTCCAGTTATTCCAAGACTAGCAGAACTTGCAAAAGAAGGAGCTAGAGGTCAACAAGTGATAAACCAATTTACAAGATATTTGACTTTACCATTATCCTTCCTTTATTCAGTTGTTTATCTTCTATTCTTATCAAGAAGAGATTTATCTAGTGCTGATATAGGAACAATTACAGATAATCCAGACTTTCTTATCCCTCATGCAATGGGTTCAGACTGGCCATCTGTAACAAAGATTATTTTTATGGCATTAATTCTAACTGCTGGATCAATGTTCTTAATGTGGTTAGCTGAAGTAATAACAGAGAATGGATTAGGAAATGGATCTTCTATTATGATTTCAACAGGAATTCTAGCTTCACTTCCAACTCTATTAACACAGGATTTTTCACAATTGAATTTAGCTCAGATTGTACAAAATGTTTTCCAGGGTGATTTTTCAGTATTAACTAATGCAACACTAGTATCGCTATTTAAAGTTATATTCGGATTGATTTTATTGATTGTAATTATTGTATTTGTAAATGAATCTGTAAGAAAAATTAAGATTCACTATGCAAGAAGAGCTGCTACAACACCTGTTGCACAAGATTCTCACTTACCAATTAAGCTAACAATTACAGGAGTTTTACCTATAATTTTTGCATCAGCATTATTATCAGTACCTCAATTAGTACTACCGTTTATTAGACAATCTGCTTCTGATAGTGGAGCATTTAGTGATTTTATTGACAGTCTTAGTAACAGTTTCTTATTTGCAAATGTTGATGGTGTTGTAAATTATAATGATGTTTTATATGCAATTGTATTCTTTATATTAATAGTTGTATTCGGAGTATTCTATGCATTTATTGCACTTAAACCTGCAGACACAGCAGAGAATTTACAAAAAAGCTCAGCATTTATACCTGGAATTAGACCTGGAAAATCTACTGAGAAATATATTGCTACAGTTTTAGGAAGAATAGGGTTCGCAGGAGCAATTTTCTTAGCATTCTTAGCACTTCTACCACTTATTGCTAGAAATATTATTGAATATTCTAGTGGTGTAAATTTATTTATTCTTACAGGAATAGGAGGAACAAGTATTCTAATTATTGTAAGTGTAATTTTAGATACAGTAAGACAATTCAACTCTCTAAGAGTTTCAAGAAGCTACGAGAGGTATTCATAAAAGTTGACAGTAGTACTAAAACTAGAATATTGTATATTAGTTTTACTATTAAATACTTTATGAAACATACAAAACCTATTCTCATTATTTGGATCTTCATAGCCTTAGCTTTAATAATACTTGCTGCAGTTGAATACACTAACCCAGGGAGATTGATTGATATAAGCGTATCACAACCAAGCCTTTCTAAAATATGCCCACCTCTTGATAGTGATGGAGATACCATAGTTGAACTTAATGATTTTGCTAATTTTGCAAAAGTTTTTAATCAAAAATGCGAGCCTGCAAATGAATCTGAATTTTTAATATCTGTACCTATAACATTAACTCCTAGAGAATCTGACTTAACTGGAGCTCCACTAGCAATTGCTATTGGTGATTCTGATGTAGACTATACTGATTATAACGGAGTTGAAGTTGAGCTTACTCTACCTGATAGTATTTCAGAGTATGCAGAGTTTACATCATTGGTTGGACCTGCTGGAGATAGCTGGTTACCTTTACTTGGAACTTGCGTAAGTGGAAAATCTCTTGCTTATGATGATGATAAATTATGTTATGCAATAAGTAGAACGAATGGAATGTTCGATACTGTTGATCACTTTGGAACTGCAATATTAACTATTGATTTTGCAAAAATAGATGGAGATATAACTTTGCTTTCTGAAGTAGCTGAGGATTTCAAAGTATCACTTGAATACTCTGATGGAGAAAAAATTGCTGTCTCAGATGAGATTTTTTTAAAAGGAGAAACTGACATAGATAATGCAAGAAATATTTCTGTTATTTTAACTCCACCAAAAGAAGTAGTAGGTAGTATTGCACTAAATCTCGATCTCGAGTTTGAGAATGCATTAATTAAGAACTTTGAACCAGGACAAGGTTTTGTTGGATTTGTACCTTGTGAAGAATATGAGAATGCGAATTATATTATTGATAATGACCATATCTGTATAAGTGCTGCTAAAAATACTCAAATAATTGAAGAAGATAACCTTGGAGTTATTGTACTTGAGGTACTTGATGCAAATAAGGCAGTAAAGATCAATTTCGGAGAAGAAGCAAAAATTACTGATGGAGATAAAACAGTTGCAATTGAAGGAACTTATAAAAATTTAAGTTCAAAGAATTCAATGGTTTGTGGATATGTAGATATGGATGGAAATGGAACAGTTAATCTTAATGATTTCTCAAGATTTGCAAGAGTTTACAATAAATCATGTTTAGTTACTGAGTAATATTCCAAATCAAATAAGATATTTATTGAATATTATATCTAGCGATAGGAATATCAATCTTTTCGTTAAGAATGACTAAAATATAACCGGATTTTTCTCCGAATACTAAAGCAGCATCTTCCCATATACAGCCAGGTTCTGAAGAACCTTGTCCTGTCTTATGTGCTATTTTTGATTTATAAGGTTCTGGAAAGCCTACAGGAATTCCATCTTGAAGACTCCAGTGTGTATTTTGAAGAAGATTAATGAAATATGCATTATTCTCTGCGCTTAAGTATTCTTGATTATATAATCCTCTTAAAACTCTTCCAACATCCTTAGCTGTCGCATCATGAGGATCTCTAAAAAAATGTTCTACACCAAGTTCAGTTTTCACTTTTTCATTTAAAACTAAATAACCACCCATAAGATTTTCTAACTTTCTAATTGAAGAGTTGTCACTGTCTATTATTAAGAATCTTAAATAATCAGAGATTGAAAAGCTTACTCCTACAAATGAAGCATCTAAAACATTAGTTGGGTCTGCTACAGAATCGTAAGAAAATTCATATAAACTATCTAGTGAGAAATTACCTTTATCAATTTCTCTCATCATCATTAGACCAACAGGAAGTTTAGATATACTCATAGGAGGAAATATCTTTTCATGATTAATTCCAATTTCGATATCTCTAGTTAAATCATAAAAATATATTCCGTAATTATCTGAATCACTACCTAATATTTCTAAAATCTGTTGTTTAATAGTCTCCGGATCATACCGTTTAGGAATACTTCTAACTTGTAAAATATACTCTTCATTTACTGCAGTAAAAATACCTTCCTTCAAGATTATCTGATCGTTAGAATAAATTGATGAATATATATTTCTATAAAAAGGAAAAAAATCTTCTTCAATTCTTACGTCTTTAGTTCCATCAACAAATTTAAAATCAAATTGTTTAGTTGAGATTCCATTTTCGGTAATTTCAGATTGTCTTGGCCAAAAAATATAAGCAGAAAAGAATATTAGAATAGAAAAATAAATTCCTAAAATTACAAATACAGTAAGGAAATAATTGTTTTCTTTATTGTTTTTTATCTTTTTTCCTAGTTCCTTCTTACTTTCTTTCAACTTTATTATTTGTCACCGTTAAACTTACAATATATAATAATTTCAGATTATATTAATAATGCATTTTATGAGATATTTAACTTCAAGGAAACTTCTTTTTTATAATATTTTTGCACTAGTAGTTATTATCGCAGGAATCGTCTCATTACAAAACGTAATGAATAGAACACCTGATGTAGGTGTTACAGATCCAGTAATCATATTTGCATGCGGGCCTATGGATACAAATAAAGATGGTCAGTTAACTCTTGTAGATTTTGCTTCTTTCGCAAAAGTTTATGGGGATGAATGTCAGGTAGCAAATGAGCCTGATGTTTTAGAATCATGTGGATACAATGACTATGATAAAAGCGGTGAAGTTCAGCTTCCAGATTTTGCAAACTTTGCAAAAAGATATAATGCGGAATCTTGCGGAACTGGATCAACAAATCCCGAGGATAAAGTTATTAATCTAACTTCTAAAAATTTTGAATTTGAAGCAATATACTCTGGACAAGGTCCTTGGAAATATACAATAACTGGAAATCTTCCTAATGGTTGTACATCAGCTAAAGAAAAAATTACTGTAAGTGAAGATAAGAAGACAGCTGACGTCATTGTTGAAGTAGTTACAGTTACAAGAAGTGATCTTGCTTGTACACAAGTTATTGTTCCTATTGAAAAAACTGGAACAATAAATGCAGATATTAATGCAGTTATGACATTTACAGTAAAGGATGTATCTGCTGGAGAGACAAAAACATTAGTTGTTGAGAAGAATGGTGTGAAATTGACATCAATTTTTGATGGTGTTGATACTTGGAACTATACAATTCAAGGACAAGTACCTAACGGTTGTACTCAGGCTTCTGCTGAGATTACAGATGCTACAAGTACTAGTGGTGCAGGAAACAAAGTAACAGCTTCTGTTAGATACACAACACTACAAACTTTAGTTGCATGTACTCAGGCATTTATGCCATATACTTTAACTGGAAGTTATACTGGAAACATTAATACACAATTAGAACTAGTAGTTGATGGTCAATCTAGACCTGTTGATGGTACAAAAACACTTGAAGTTGAAAAAAATGGAGTAAAGATGACTTCAATTTTTGATGGAACAGATACATGGAATTATAAAGTCGAAGGTCAAGTTCCAAATGGCTGTACACAGGCATCTGTACAATTAACTGGTGTTGGTGGAGTAGCTAGTCAATTAAACGAAATTACAGCTACTGTAAGATTTACAACTTTACAAACTGTTGCAGCTTGTACACAAGCATTTGTACCTTTCACTCTAACGGGAAGTTACAAAGGAAACATAGATACTCAACTAGAACTAGTAGTTGATGGCCAAACAAGACCTGGGGGCGATGATGATGTAGTTACATTAGAAAGTAATGGATGGACACTAAATGCTGCCTATGCTCAAGGAAAATGGTTATATATTATTCAAGGACAAGTTTCTGATGGATGTACTTCAGCTAAAGAATTAATTAATGTTAAAGATAACAATAATGTTAGTATTAACGTAAGTGTTACTTCTTTAAGTAGCTCTGAGATATCTTGCACACAGGTAATTAGACAAGTTACTCTTGAAGGTAGCTTTGCAGCTTCCTCAACAGCCTCTATGTCTTTCACTGTAAATGGAAATATTATTTATGGAGATCTTCAGACCAGGTAGAAATTAAAGGCTCACTATGTGAGCCTTTTAAATTATTCTTCAGCTTCAACAGCAATTGTATTTAATGCATCTCTAAAACCTTCAGTAGTTAAAGAAGAGCCACTTACTTGAAAATCAAATGCTTCGCCAAGTTCTTTTCCTACAATTTGATTTCTAGCTTCTCCTTCAAATTTTTCTAAATATTCATTATCTACAATTTCCCCATTTTCAATACTTAATGTTCTAACATTTGAAACTACACCATTATCAATTTCAATAATTACACCTAAGGTTTCGTTTGCATCAATTGCCTCAACATAATAGCTCGCCTCAACATAGTATTTACCATCTTTATAACTAGATTCTGTTTGAGGATTATCCTTTTGATTATTGACATTATCATTATTTGAGTCATCAGGCTTGTTCTGTTCAGTAATCAATACTAAGCCACCAACTGCAACAGTAGCTACAAAAACTGTTCCTCCAATCATTAAAGGAACTTTTAGATCTTTATTGTTCATATATTTGAATTAAGAAATATAGGCATTATCCCATAAAAAACTCAAAAAAACGTATAGAAAAAGAGATAGCTTTGATATAATAGCCACATGGTAAGTAATATTGAAAGCCAAAAAATTCTCTCAAATAGACTCCTCATCCAATAGGAGGACTAAACTTCTGCTTAAAACGATATTTATGTATTTATTAAACTTAATTTATGACCCGATTTAATCCTAAAGATTTCGAAGATAAGTGGAGAAAGGAGTGGTTAGAAAAAGAAATTTATAAAACTGCTGAGATCAAAAAAGGTGATCCAAAATTCTATTCTCTATATTCTTATCCATACCCATCAGGAGCTGGTTTACATGTTGGGCACGTTGAAGGAATGGTTGCTAATGATATTTCTGCAAGATATTTCAGATTAAAAGGTAGGAAGGTAATGATGCCGATGGGCTGGGATTCTTTTGGTTTGCCTGCTGAAAACTACGCAATTAAAACTGGAATTCATCCTAAAGATAATACAGACGAAGCAATTAAATCGTTTATTGAACAAATAAACAACGTTGGTATTTCTGTAGATTGGAATACTGAAGTAGGTGCGCATTATGAAAATTACTATAAATGGACCCAGTGGATTTTTTTGCAACTATATAAGGCAGGTCTTGCATATAAGAAGAAAGCTCCTGTAAATTGGTGCCCAAAAGATCAAACTGTTTTAGCAAATGAACAAGTTGAATCTGATGGTACTTGTGAGAGATGCGGAGCTTTGGTTATTCAAAAGGATTTAGAACAATGGTTTTTTAAGATAACTGAATATGCTGATCAATTAGTTGATGATTTAGATAAAGTTGACTGGCCAGAGAGTACAAAAATTCAGCAAAGGGAGTGGATTGGCAGAAAGACAGGAATAAATATCACCTATAAAATTTTAGAATCTGACAAGTCTATTACATGTTTTACAACTAGACCAGATACAAACTTCGGTGCTACTTTTATCGTTCTTGCACCAGATGGAGAGTCTCTAAAAAATATTATAGATATTGCTCCAAATAAAAAGGATATTGAAGAATATCAAAAAGAAACTCAGGGGAAAACAGAGCTAGAAAGACAGCAAGAGGGAAAGAAGAAGACTGGTGTTTTTACAGGACTTTACGCAATTAATAATTTGAATGAAAAAAAAATACCAATATATGTCTCAGATTTCGTCCTAGCAAATTTTGGTACTGGAGCTGTTGTTGGAGTACCTGCTCACGATACTCGAGATTTTGAATTTGCTCAGGTTATGGATATTGAGGTTATACCTGTTGTTAAAAGTACTAATATAGATACTTATAGAAGTTTTTTAATGGGGAATTCTAATATTTCTGAAGAAGATTTAAGTGATATTGGAGTAAGAATTGTAAGTAAATCAGATTCTGGGGCATTCAAAGTTGAAATTCCGAAAGAAAATTACAGTAAATACCAAGAATTAATTAGAGAAAAACTTGATGAAGGATATTGGAATGAAGTTGTAGGAAATGAAATATGGTTCTTATTTAAAGATAAAAATGGTGTAAAAGAGGAGTATGTACTTGATTGGGAAAAAAATAGGGAAGAAATAGCAAAAAAATGCTCAGAATTTAATAAGGATGATATCTCCAAGACTATGAATCTTTATAAATATCTTGCTGATAATGATTTTTACACAACTATTTTGATCCAAGAAGAAGATGGAGAGATGATAAATAGTGATTTCTTAAATGGGATGAATATACATGATGCTACTCAAAAGATAATGGACTATATAGAAGATAAGGGATGGGGAAAGAAAGTCACAACTTATCGCCTAAGAGACTGGTTATTATCAAGGCAAAGATATTGGGGTTGCCCAATCCCTATTATTTATGATCCTGAGGGAAATGCACATCCAGTTCCTGAAGAGGATTTGCCAGTACTTTTACCATACAATGTTGATTTCTCACCTACAGGAGAATCTCCTTTAGCTAAATCAGAGGAGTTTCAAAAATCTGCTGAAGAAAAATATGGAAAAGGGTGGACTAGAGAGGTCGATACTATGGATACATTTGTTGATTCAAGTTGGTATTTCTTTAGACATGTTGATGCAAATAATGACGAGGAAATTTTTAACTCTGAAAAGGTTAATGCATGGTTACCTACTGATTTGTATATAATAGGTGCTGAGCATATTGTGCTTCATTTAATGTATTCAAGATTCTTTACTAAATTTTTTAAGGATCAAGGGTATATAGATTTCGACGAACCATTTTACAAAATGAGACACATGGGATTAATTCTAGGTCCTGATGGAAGAAAGATGAGTAAACGATGGGGCAATGTCATTAACCCAAATGATGAAATAGAAAAGTATGGAGCGGATACACTTCGAATGTATGAAATGTTTATGGGTCCGCTAGAAGAAGCAAAGCCTTGGAATGATAGTGCAGAGAAGGGAGTCGCGAAGTTTCTATCTAAGTTGTGGGACAATTTCGACAAAATTAATGATTCATTTAATGCTGATGAACAAGAACGACAGATTAATAAATTAATTAAATATGTAGGAAACGCTATTGAAACTTTAAGCTTCAATACAGCAGTGGCAAAATTTATGGAATTAAATAACTTCTTAACAAAAGAAAAGTCGATTAATAGGTCTGTATTTGAAAGATTATTATTAATTCTTGCTCCTTTCGCTCCGTATATTTCTGAAGAATTATGGTCAAAGTTAGGTAATGAATTTTCTATTCATAATCAGAAATGGCCAGAATTTAATGAAGAATTAGCTAAAGATGAAATTTTAACAATCGCTATACAGATTAATGGAAAAGTTAGGGGTACTATTGAAATTGAGCCAGGAGAGACTCAAGAACAGGTCTATTCTAAAGCTAAAGAAATTGAAAATATTTCAAAATACATGGTGAATGAGCCTAAGAAAATAATCTATGTTCAGAACAAGATTCTAAATATTATTGTGTGAATTTGAACGAAAAAGAAAAGAAGGTAAAGGAATATTATGATAAAAATTCCGAAGAGTGGTCAGCGTTAAGAAGTGATAAATCATTTTATAAAGATGAAATTGAGGAGTTAGTAAAACTTATACCTAAAAACTCAAAAAATACTTGAAATTGGTATAGGTAGTGGAAAAGAGTCAAAGGTATTGTCTGAATATTTTAACTATACTGGAATGGATATCTCTGAAGGCTTAATTGAAAGGGCTAGAAAACAATATGAACATACAAACTTTACTCAGGGAAGTGTTTTAGATATACTATTTGAAAGTGGAGAGTTTGATGCTTTCTTTACTGCAGCTACTTTGCTTCATATTCCAAAAGACAAGATAAAGAAAGCCTTACAGGAAATAAGCAGAGTAACAAAATCTAACTCAGTTGGCTTTATTTCATTAAAGAAAGGTGAAGGCGAAGAAGAAAGAGAAGATGAAGATGGACGACATTTCTCTTATTTTAATGAAGATGAATTTAAGAAAATCCTTCATCTTGAAGGATTTTCTGTTCTTAAATTCTTTGATCGTGAAGATCCAAGAGAAGGTAAGCCAAACTGGTTAATGTTTATTGTTCAGAAGGATCAACGAATTGTATAACAAATCCTTTTGTATCTAATACTAGATAAGGAGTATCAAAAGTAACTTTATTTCCTAAGTATATTCGTCTTTCGTCTCCAGAGTCGTGTATTTTCTTACCTATATATCTTATACCCTCTAGTGACTTAGAATTAACTCCTTCTGTCAATATAATTTGCATATGATCGAATTTAATATCCCAATTGTAGGTTTGGCTTTCAGCTAATGTAAGATCTCCAATTATAATAGTTCTTTTAGGAACTTCTTCTTCTTGTCTTATTTCAATTGGTTCTACTCCTCTAAGCTTAACCTGTCCAAATCTACTTACCACAGAAGCACGTAATTCATTAAAAGCTGCAATTTGACTCTCATCATTAGAAGTGTAAGCTGCCATTCTTAATTCTCTCATTCTTTTCTCTACCTCATCATGTAGAGTAGATTTAACGTTCAAATTTTGTAAAGTTCTCAACTTACTTGCTACAGTTGTATCTTCTGGTAATTGATCAAGTTTAATATTGGCAATAGAATCCATGGTCTCAATAGGATTATCACTAAATTGAATTGCATGTAAAAGTGAATCTATATGCTCATTAAGATCGTACTGTGCTTCGAAAATAACCTGGGATTTGTTCGCAGCTTCTAAAGCTTGTCGTTTTCTAACTACTGATAGAGCTTCAAATCCTCCTCCAGCTACTAAAAGAGATCCAATAACAGCTAGTGCTATTTTTGAATTTCTATCTTGCTCTTCTATACCTAATGCCTCACAAATTGCTTTTGCAGAATTTCTGTATTGAGCAATTTCTTCTCCAGTATGACTAAAAATATTTTCAAGAATTTCATCATCTGATAAGGAATTAAAAGAATTAATGTTTACTGAAATGAACAAAAGTTCTCCAAAATTGAAATATCCTGCTGTTGTACCAACGGCAGCATCATAAATACCAACAATATCATTTGATTGAATTCTTCTTCTATCAATTCCAATCGTTCCTTCAAGAGGATTGTTTTCTTGGTTAGTTAAATAAAAACAATTGCTTTAGGAGAACTGTATTCACTTCTACATTCTGAAAAAGTATAATTCTTTAAGAGTCTCTTGTAATAATACCTTCTGATCATTAACTTCATGACTGAGATGTGATAGTCTTGATCCTTGAGGAAAAGTAACTCCAATATATACACCCTCATCACTATCAATTCCACTAAGAGTTAAGGTTGCTGTAACGAATCCACCTACTAGAATTCCAGTGCTTTCTGGTTCTGAAAGGTCAATCCCTAAAGCATTTGTAAGTGTCGGATTATTTGCAATTTGTTCAAGAATCCTATCAATAGTTTCTCTATCTAAAGGCCCTCCTCCTGTAGGTTCTTGTTCTACAGGTTCTTGAAACAAGAATGACATGTCTGGTGCATTTACTGCTTCTATTGCTAACATATTTTATTAATAAGTAAATAATCATGCGGAGTATACTATAGTACTGCTATATAAGCAATACTATCACTACTAAAGAATTAGGTAGATTATTCTGAGATCTTATCTTTTTTAGAGATATACAAACTTATAGGTACTACCAAAAGCGAGGTGGCGTAGTTTATAGCGTAAAAAAATCCAATTGAAGATATTGTTGATGTAACAGATTCTAATTCAACATTACTGATTAACAAGAATCCAAAAATCATCATAGGTAAAATAGCGAAAGCAGATGCAATAAAATATGAAGAATATGCCAATCGAGACAGCCCTACTGCATATGAAATATAGTCAGTAAGTGCACTTCCAACTAATTTAAGAATGAAAACGACTTTAGCACTTGAAATATGAGGCAACTGCTCGATTTTTCTGAGAGCCATTTCCCCTGCTAATTTCTTAATAGCTGGTCTACCCCAAGTTCTTGCAATTAAGAAATTTAATGAGCATCCAAGAATGTTCGCTAGGTAACTTAACAAGAATCCTTGTAATGGTCCGAATAAAAAGACACTTATAATCCAAAAAGGACTTACAGCTAAAGGAGGGATAATATTTGTAATGCTAGTAATTAGAATAAAGAGTAAAGGCGCAAATATTCCAAAAGATGAAATAAAGGTTTTAACATCACTAATGTCAATTTCGTTTTGAATTAAAAGTGCTGGTGTAGAAATAACAATTAGTAAAAAAAATGATAGTAAATAAAGTCTTTTTCATATAAATTTCTATATATCGCTATTTGATAATATGTCTTTATCATTCAAGTTTAACAAAAAGAAAATTAAGTTTAATGGATATAATATCCAAACTTACTCTTTTGGAGCTGGTGAAAAAGTTGTTCTATCTTTTCCAGGTTTTCCACATTCAGGTTTATATTTCACACTTTTTCTGCGTTTCTATGATCCAACAAGAGTAAAATTCATTACATTTGACTTGCCAGGTTGGTTTGGTAATTCTGAAAATGTTTTTCAGAATTCAGAATTTGCTATCGAAACTTATGTTGATATTGCAGAGAAGATTTTAGAAGAATATGAGGTAAAAAAATTTAATATTATTGGATATTCATTTGGAAGTGCTCTTGCGGTCCTTATCGCATAAAGGTTAAGAAATAAGGTAGAGAGAATAGCATTAGTTTCTCCAATTATTGATGGTGATTTAATCAAGAAAGATAGCAAAAAATCAGCATTATCATTACTCAATAAATGGAGATTAGGATTAGTAATAAAACTTCATGTACTAAGAAAATTCAATAAATATAAAATACAATTCCTAAAACAAGGTTTAACAGATCAGGATATAAATTTTTATAAGAAGATGTTAATGCAAATAAATCCTGAAATATTACTAAAGAGTATTTACAAATTGTTTAATTCTGATTTTTCAAAAGACGTAGTTTCACTTCAAGATAGAAAACTACTTATAGTTAATTCTCTTGAAGAAGATGAATATTTTAGAAGACAAGCCGAACATATCCGTAGGATTTTAAAACATGAGAAATCTTTTTATATCATAGGTAGATAAACTGTACCCATTTGTCTAGACAATTTTTAGAGATTTTTTAGATATATTTTT
>CAZWRA010000015.1:0-30874 GCA_964635995.1 uncultured Candidatus Saccharibacteria bacterium | reverse complement strand
CCTAAATACTAAAGTTTTATAAGATGTACGGAGAAAAGATTGATCAAATAAAGATTAATAATCAAGAAAATGCTTCCGAATTAGGTCTAGTTGAAGTATTGTTCAGCAGATATACTTTTGACGTGCCATTAGCACTAGACATTGCTGAAGCCAGAGGGCTTGACTTAGTAAGTATACCACTGGCAATTAGAAATCTGATTGACTCAGATACTATAAGAACTCAATCACCTTTATTCCCAGATACACAAATTCCAACTACACTTTTGAATAATAATGATTTTGCAAGAGCTGTTTTGAGAGGGAAGTTAGATACATTCCTTTCTGAAATAACTCACAGTGGAATCAATAGAGATCAATTACAATCCTTTATGATCGCGAATCATGAATGGATAAAATGGGGACTAAATACATGGTTTCTTGTAAATTCAAGTACTATGGCTGAAATTGTCATTATGGATGAATCAGTTGAAGAAATTACACGAAATTGGATGCAAAATGACTTTGGGATACAGGTTGGTCAACCAATAACGCATCCTCATTTAGTATCTGAAAATGGAAAAAGACGATTAGTTGAGGCTGGATTTCCTAATGTTAACAGGCATCTTACTCGAGATGATTATGCTGAGATGCTTGTTGCGTGTTATGAGCTTTCTATTGCAACTGAAGGTAGCCATGGTTTTTTTGCTCGTTCATGGATTTACAATCCATCTATACATGTTCCATTAAGTGACGGAAAACCATTTGTCGCTTTCAATTTTCTGCAACACGACCATCTAGCAGGTATGCGAAGACATCTAGTTACTGCCTCACCAGACGGCATGTTCCCTGATCAATACATCTTTGCTACTAGGAATCCAAGAAGGAAAGCTCTTGTCGAGTCAGGTGAATTTGTACCAGAGGTTTATGGTGTGGTTCATACTAATGAATTTTTCAAGCAAAATATTGATGCTGGG
This sequence comes from uncultured Candidatus Saccharibacteria bacterium, assembly GCA_964635995.1. Classification (GTDB taxonomy): domain Bacteria; phylum Patescibacteriota; class Dojkabacteria; order J137; family J137; genus JAGQLF01. The sequence continues at coordinate 29,921 of CAZWRA010000015.1, read as the reverse complement.
TTATTATCTCCAACGGAATCTTAATTGAGGCCACTATTATGATACTCCTTTTTTAGGTGTCTTATTTGTCTCATTTTCATATGATGAAGTTAGGGTAAAGGGTTCCAGACCCGTATGTACCGCCATTCTTTTTCAAATCTAAGCTATTTAAGAAATTTTCAAATAGTTAGAGCATCCCGACAAGGTCAGGAAGGTTGAGAGCATAGTCCCATATGAATGTAATGAATCGGGATTCGGTCCTAGCATGTAGAAGAAAGCATAATCGAAAATACAACAATTCGCCCATTCTACTTCACTTCTAAAATATTAAGATAAAATATTGTGAATACATTTTCTATAGTTAATAGCCACGAAGTTTATATAGTAAGTCAATTGTAATTATTTTAGGGATCGACTAGTAAATAGAGACAAAAGCTATAGAATCTAGTAATGATAGGTAATATAGAGAGTACAAAAAATGCACATATTTCAAGAAGGAAATTTGATACGATATTTGATTGTTTTGTACTTTACATCTTAATTTGAATATTTTAATAAGAACTAAATACAATTATTACTTTTTTCCTAAAATATATTGTACTAAGTATTTGAGTAAACTATAATAAAAAAATGAAGGAAATATTTCAAATTAAATATTTGCAGTTTATTGGTTTTCTAATCGTAATACTTCTTACAGTGGTAGAAGTAACGACTATTAGAAATATGCAAGAAGATATTGACGCAGGTACAATAACCTCTCAGGTTACAATATCAAATTCTGCCCCTTCATTTACTGTACCTCCGTTTGAAAACCCTGCTTCAATTGTTACAACTCCAATTAACGTTGGGAGTATTTTAACTTTTGATGCAACTGCAACAGACACAAATAACGAAAATTATTACCTTACAATTTGTCGAACAGATACTGTAACTCATAACGGCACAAGCAGTCCTACCTGTCCAGGAGGACAAATATGCGTATCTTCTAGTACGGTACAAGGAAATCAAGCAACTTGTAATTATACTGTACAAGCATCTGACTTAGAAGATACAGAATGGTATGGATTTGTATGCGATTCCATTGCGGAAGGATCATGTTCAGCTTCATCGCAAGGTGTAGGAGATAGCGGATCTCCTTTTTATGTGAATCATAGACCAACTTTTGTTTCAATTGATACAACTTCAGACATTCCTGGCGGCACAATAGTATTTACTACAGTTGCTAGTGATTCAGATATATTAGATACTCCTGATGAAGTAAAACTAGTTGATCAAGTAAAACTAGTTGTTTGTAGTAATGTGGGAGCAACAATAACTGGATGTACAAATCCTGCAAATGAAATTTGTAACTCACCTTTATCAAATAATAACCCAACCTGTACTTTTAACATACAATCAATCTACCAAGATGGAAATTACACTTATCATGCTTACATATTTGATACACATGGTCTAGGAGCAACTAATAACCCTTTTCCTTCTAAAAGTTATCAGGTTATTAATGTTAGTCCAGTAGTTTCAAATGTGGTAATTAATTCAGGATTAGATATTGCATTAAACGAAGGATCAACTAAACAAGTTGATGTAACAGCGACAGTGAGTGATTCTAACTCCTGTCTTGATATCTCAACAGTAGAAGGAAGTATATATAGATCTTCTGTTAGTTTTGCTAATTGTAATGGGGCAGGAAATGCCAATGATAATTTTTGCTATATAGATACAGATTGTGTTGTTACTGATGGTTCGTGTGTAGGTTCTTCTGATGGAAGTGCAAATTATTTATGTAGTGTTAATTTGAGATATTTTAGTGATTCTACAGTTTCTAACACTCAGTTTCCTTTAGATAATTGGGTAGCAACAGTTGAGGCTACAGACAATAATTTGATAAGTGATTCTCTAGAGTCTTCATCTGGTGTGGAATTACTAACACTAATTGCATTAAGTATTAGTAATAATATAAACTTTGGGGGAAGGGTTGCAGGTACTGATACAGGTAGCGATAATGAAACCATAGTTGTTACACCTACTGGAAATGTAGGGCTTGATCTTTTACTTAAAGGTACAGATTTTGTATCAGGCTTGGATTCTTTTAGTTTCGAGAATCAAAAGTATAGTACATCTCCATTCACATTTAACAGTGGAGGAACTCCACTTACAGCTAACGATGTAGAGTTGGAATTAAATATTCCAAAAATAACAAGTCTTTTGACAATACCAACTAGTACTTTATATTGGGGGTTGAATATTCCTAATAATTTACCAAGTGGAACGTACTTATCAACAATTACTTTATCCGCTCTAACTTCTGAGCTTACAGACTGGTAATGAAAAAAAACAAACATAACAAAATATTGCTTTTAGTATCATTTATATTTTTATTTCTATTTTACGTAGCCAAAGTGAATAATATAAATGCGGATATAGGATTTGGGGTTTCCCCAGGAACCCTTGAGTTTTCTAATATGCTTCCTGGAACTGAAAGAAATCTTACACTTTATATATCACGTTCAGGTGAAAACCTTCCAAGAGCAGAAGTTTTATTTGATGATATTAATGAGGAGCTCAAAAGTTGGATAACTTTTAATAGAGGATCTAAACCTATAATTGAACAAGGTGCAACAACCATTGAAGTTCCTATTACTGTCAAAATACCTAATAGCGTTGAGCAAAAGCAATACTCCTCAAATTTAAAAGTTCTTCTTAAGCCTGAAGAGGAGCAAAACAACGCTGTAGAACTTATACCTGCTGTACAATTATCAATTATTATTGATAGTACAAATGAGAAAATTTCAGAACTTCAAGTAATTTCAAGTTTTATACCGGATTTTTTAATTGAAGATGGTAAATTAGTACTTACAATTAAAGTCAAAAATAACGGAAATATTAATGATAAACCTGATAACTGTATTATAAAACTCTATGATATTAATAAAAATTTTATAGTAGAAAGAAACTTATTAATAACAGAAACTGTATCACCATACGAAACTAAAGATTTAACTCTCGAGATTGATGATTTAAACTTAAAGATAAATGAAACTTATTTTGCTGAAATTGAAATTTATAAAGATCAAAATATTATCTATAGTGATTTACTATCATTTAATGTTAAAGAAACTGAAAGTGTATCGTTAATTGAAGATAAGGTTAAAATAAATAATAATCAAGAAGATACATTAATTATTGTAGGTATTTTTTTTCTAGCATTTATAATATCAGTCTTAATTAATCGAAAAAAAATTAGAAATATCTACCCTAGAAATTAAAGTATTTAGTTGAAAAAGATATTTTATAAAATTCAGTTAGTTCCACTTTCTTTTATTATATTTGGATCAATTTTTTTCTATTTGTTTGTAATTCTTAAGCAGGATGTTAAAGCTGTTAATGTTAGTGGTACGATAGCTACAAATACTATCTGGGATGCTTCTGGAAGTCCTTATGTTTTAACGGGCAATATTACAGTGAATTCGGGAGCAACATTAACTATTGATGCTTCGTTAGGACCTGTAACAATAAACAGTAATGGTAATTTTGGTATTTATGTCCCTAATGGTACTTTTAATGTTATAGGTAATTCCACAAATACGGTTACCTTTAAGCATAATAGTTCAACATCCAGAAATGCTTGGGCTGGAATTCATATTTATGGTGCAGCTAGTTCAGCGCAAATTGATTATGCAACGGTATCAGAAGCGAATATCGGAGTTCGAGTTTATAATGATGCCGTATTAGTTGTTTCTAACTCAATATTTAATAATAACTCAGTTGGTATTTCCTCTTATGAAAGAGGATCTCTCACAACTAGCAATAATAATTTTACAAAAAATACTTATCCTCTAGAATTATCAGTAGATTCAATTTCGATAGTATCTCTTGGCTCGCCTATTCCTGATACATTGGGTGTTGGTGTGAATAATAATGACTATAGCGGGATTGTCATCGGATATGCAGACGCTGAAATAAATAATTGTCCAAATAATATTTGTACTATTTCAAAAAAAAATCTTGGTAGTATAAATAATATACCGTATATACTACATGAAGCTTATGGTATGACTGATATTGGTGCTTCATTTGAGGTTGAAGCTGGTGTTATTGTTAAAGCAAGATCAAGTACTACTCAGCTTTACTCAAATGTAGCAATGCAAGCTCACTTTAATGGGACTCCATCAGAACCAATCTATTTTACATCGATAAATGATAATACTATTGGAGGAGATATTAATAATTTAAACAATACAGCACCAGGTATTGATTGGTATGGAATAACATTTAACGGAACTCAAAACCCAGCCAATCACATTTTTGAATATGTAAATTTAAGACATGCTTCAAGAGCACTCTCAATTAACGATAGTAACCATTCAGTAGATGTTTTAAATTCATACTTTGAAAATTCTACAACAGGATTAGTACTTTCAGCATCTCAAGGTACTGTTACGAACAATTCTTTTATTAATAATACTAAATGCGGAATATCAGTTCTTAATTCTGGATCAATAATTACAGAAAAAAACACTTTCTTAAAAGGAGGATGCCCAGTTGAAATTTCTCCTACTAGTTTAGATAAAGTTAATTTTGGAACAGGATTAAATGCTGATATATTAGGTGAAGGAGCTAATGCTGTAAGATATCCGGGATTAGGTTATGGATATTTGGAATCAACTATTACTAACTGCCCTTCTAATATTTGTAATTATAAGAAGATTAATTTTGCAGGTATTAATAATATTCCTTATGTTATTTTTGATACAATTTTTTTTAGAGATGCTGATGCAACGTTAAGTTTTGACCCAGGTATTGTTATGAAGTTCATTGGTAGTGGGAGCGGACTTACATTAGATACTGGGCAGATAATAGAAGTAAATGGAACTATATCTGAACAAGTAGTTTTTACTTCAATTTTTGATAATACCTATGGTGGAGATACTGATAACTTATCATCTGCTTCACCTTCTCCTGGGAATTGGGGTCACATATACTTATCAGGAAATTCTCCAAATTACTTTAACTATACCGTTGTTAGTTATGCTAACAAAGGAATACAGCAAGCTAGCAATTCAGTCGGGCTTACTATTTCAAATTCTCAAATATTAAATAGTAATGTTCAGGGTATTTATTCCTCTTCATCTAATATAAATATTAACGATACATTTTTTGAAAATAATGAAGCGGGCATATCTGTATTTAATAGTTCAAATCTAGTAACTAGAAGAAATACTTTTTATGGAGGTACATATCCTATAGCTATAAGTCCTGATAGCTTTACTAACATTGATCTAGGAAGTGGAGTTGATCAAGATATTATTGGATCAGCTTCACAATCACCTTCTGTAAGAGCAATAGCTTTAGGTTATAGTGATAATGTTATAGATAATTGTTTAAATAATTTATGTCAAATTAAAAAGTTAGATTTTGCTGAAATAAGTAATATACCTTATATTGTTATTCCACAAATGACTTTTAGAGATAATGGTGCGTTATTAGAGGTGGCTTCAGGAGTAATTATTAAATTTAGATATAGCAGTTCGAGATTTCTTGTTGAAAATAATCATTCCGTCTCCTTTGTTGGTAATTCATTAGAACCTATCGTTTTTACAACACAAAATGATGACAGCTATGGAGGCGACATACTTCCTTTTTCTTCTACTGAACCCACTGAGGGCTCTTGGGAGCAATTATATATTAATACATTATCTCCAAACATTACAGTCTCAAATATTGTCTTAAGATACTCAACTTATGGGTTAAGATTTGTAGGAACAGGTGGGGTTACAACTGTAAGTAATAGTCTTTTTGAGTATAATAGTGATTCAGCTTTAGGAACCCATTCAGGAACCAACCTACATGTAAGTGACTCAACGTTTAATAATAATTATGTAGGGATTGTATCTTACCTTAAGTCCAGTTTGACAACTCGAAGAAATACTTTTAATGGTGGAACTTTACTTCTATCTATAAATCTTGACTCAACTGAATTTACAGATTTTGGATCAGGGGTGGATCAAGATATTATAGGTCAGGCTCCTTTATACTCATCAATAGGAATAGGACTAGTATCAATTAGTACTGATTGTCCCAACGATATTTGTAGAATGAAAAGCTTAAATTTTGCCGGTATTAATAATATTCCATATAGTTTAATAAATACTAACTATAATATCAGCGATGCTAATTCCACTCTAATAATTGATGCAGGAGTTTTTTTAAAATCAAGAAATTCTGAGTTTAGAACAAGTAGTAGTATTAAATTTGAGGCTAATGGAACTTTTCAGCAACCTGTGGTTTTTACTTCAATTTTTGATGATACAGCACATGGTGATACAAATAATGATGGAGCAGTAACTTCTCCCGATAAAGGAAACTGGGTTGGAATTGTTTTGGTCAACACTGGTTCAACAACTTTAAATTTTCTACAGGTCAGATATGCAACTAGGGCTATAAATACTGGGACATCAGGACCAATTATTATTAATGATGCTGATTTTAGTTTAAGTAGTGTAGGTGTTCAAATTAGTGGAAGTTCTCCTAACATTACATTTTCAAGAGTGAACATTGAGTTAAATACTTCAGGTTTAATTAGTTCATCTTCTACATTAATTAATGCACAAAGTCTATGGTGGGGCTCTACAACTGGGCCACTCGATTCAGATCCAGCTGGAGCTTGCCCTCTAAATAATGGGCTTGGTAACTCAGTAACCGACACTGCTGCTAATAGAGTAAATTATTGTCCTTTCAGTCCTTTTAAATTTAATACAAATAACGCTCCTGTAGCTACCAATGTTTTAATTGATAATGGTGCCGCAAGTGTGAATTTAAATCTTAATCTCACAAAAACTGTGAACTGTAATGGTACTGTTAGTGATGCAGACGGTTTTACTGATATTCAATCTGTTAAAGCTGTTTTTTATAGAAGCGGAGTAGGATTAGTAGGATTAGAAGACAATAATAATAGATATATTTTAGAAGGAGATTCAGAATGTCTTCCAAGTAATGGAAATGGGAATAACGAAAATTATACCTGTTCATTTTCTGTTTACTATCATGCCGATCCAACAGACACATCGTCTCCTTACACCTCCGAGAGCTGGGTATGTGAAATAATTCCTAGCGATACTGCTGGACCTGGAACAACAGATTCAGACAATATAGAAATAAATTCACTTATTGGTGTTGCAATAGACTCAGATTTGAATTATGGATCGATCCAAGTTGGTAATATTTCTACTGAACAGTCTTCAAGGATAAGAAATGGAGGTAATGTACCAATTGATTTAAATATTTCAGGTACTGACCTTTGTAGAAATTACCCTACCTGTACCGGTAATAAAATAAATGTTAACAATCAAGAATTTTCTTTAACTTCATTTGAATATGGGTTAGGAACAAAATTAAGTACAAGTAATTTTTTTATAGATTCAAATATCTTAAAACCTACTCAAAGCCCCTCAGAAACATTTATAGATATATTTTGGAGACTGTCAGCCCCCTTGGGTATTAACTCAGGCAATTATTCTGGAAGAATTTTTTTCACTGCTTTAGGTAGTTAGAATAATTTTATTGTTAATTGTTTTTTAGTAAAAAAACTTTTTTTTCAATTTGACACATGTACTTTCCTCCTATAGCATTAAACATATAGTTATTAAAAAGTTTATATGACAATTTCAACAGACACTAATGCTAAAAAAAAGGATGATAAAGATAAGTCTAACTCAAATGACTTTCAACCAACTAAATCTAATGCAGTTTTAGACCCAAATGATGAGTATGACACTGAAGAACAGATAACTCAAGACGAAGCTATACAAGCTAATTCATCAGATAAGCCTTTTAGAGAAGCTGAACACCATTCTAGTGAAGTTGATGAAAAGCAACAGGATGCTAATCCATCAGATGATGTAACTGGAAAACCTTTTGAGGATGGCTTTGCAAAGGCGGGAGACGAAACTCTACACGAGATAGATTCTTCTGAAGAAAGAGAAAAAAATCATCCAAAATATCGAACTCCAAACGAATTAGATACAGCTGCATAGTCAGATATCTAAAAACTCAAATGTCGATATATAATTATTTATTTCAGGACAAGAATGTGGATTTTCTTTAATAATTTTAGGAATTCCTAGTATAAGATTTCTAAGTATTGCGCCTGCACCTTTAATATTGTTAGGAATTGTTATAATGATAGTAGTTGAAGATTAATTTTTAATTTTAATATATGAAAAAGTTATATAGATCAAGATCAGATAGGATGATCGGAGGTGTGTGTGGTGGAATAGCTGAATATTTTGGTATTGATCCTGTAATTGTTAGAATCGCATTTATAATAGCTGTTTTTGTTTTAGGAATAAGTGTCTGGGTCTATCCAATATTATGGATAGTTATTCCTGAAGAGCCAGTTATGAATGGAAATTCAAATCGAGGTTCTAAAGTAGAAGAAGCCGAGATAGTAGAGTAATTAATCTTTATCTCCCGAATCTATAAGTCCATTTACGATTGATAAAATCAATCCAAATAATAACGCCCACCAGAAGCTATCAACATCAAATCCGTTAACAATATTATCGGCTAACATTACAATCAATGCATTTATTACAAGAGTAAAAAGCCCTAAGGTTATTAGATTAATTGGGAGTGTTAAAATTACAAGAACTGGCTTTAATAAAGTATTTAGAACAATTAAAACTACTGCAACAATAAGCGTAGCTTGAAAATCTCTTACTGAGATCCCAGTTAACAAATCAGCCAAAACAAATACTGCGATTGCGTTTACTAATATTCTTACTAATAATTTCATACCTTATTTTACATTCTTTAGAAAGATTCTTCAAAGTATTGATATTTTAGAATATTAAAAGTAGAATTACTGAAATGCAAAGTTTATTTAATTTATACTGTTGTTGTACTCCTAAATTTTAACCTGGGAGTATAAGCTTATCGTGAAAAAATGTAGAACTCCCAAAAGGAGTTTTTTTATTTTTATTAAACTTTAACTATGATCTTTTATATAATTTTTTCACTTTTTTTACTGATAACAATAACGTATACATTTTCAATGCTTAAATTTCATGATCTTAAACTTGAAAAGCTAGATCTATCAAAATCTAAAAAGATTATATTTGTTTTCCCTCATCCTGATGATGAAACAATGATGTGTGGAGGAACAATAAACAAATGCACTAAATCAAAAGAAGTTCACGTGATTTCAACAACAAGAGGAGAGAATGGAATTGAGAAATTAAATATTGATGAAGAAAGTTTAGGGAAAATTAGAAGTACTGAATTTAGTAGTGCTATGAAAGAATTGGGAGTTAAGAACTATAAAGTCTTAAACTTTAAAGATGGAGGAACATTAAATCAAGCGGATGAAATGAAGCAAAAAATAGAAAAATATATTGCAGAAAACGATATTGATACAATTTTCACTTATGAAAGAACAGGTGTATATCCTCATCCAGATCATATTACTTTATCGAATGTTGTTAGACAAATAGTTAAGGGAAATCCTTCAGTTGTAGGAATGTATTCAACCTTACCTCAGAAGATAAGAAATATTTTCAAATTGCCTAAAAAGATTACATTCAGAGATAGTGAAGTTAATCTCGAAGATCTTAAGCCTTGTTTAGCTGAATGCAAAGTTTTTGTTTTAGGATCAATAATTCCAAAATACAAGGCAGCTCTGAAATATAAATCACAAAAGCTAAATAAGACCATGCCTATATGGGCAAAAATGCTATTTATGCCATTCGAATATTATTCATTAACTTGTGGGGAGGATTTAGAGCATAAATGATAAAATTTTAAATATTAATTCAAAAATATGAAAATATATAATTCCATAGGGCGAGAAGAACAAGAGTTTAAACCAATAGATAAAAAAGAAGTAGGCATATATACTTGTGGTCCAACTGTTTATTCTTATGTAACTATAGGAAATTGGAGAACATACACTCTTTCAGACATTGTAAATAGAACACTGAGATTTTTAGGATATAAGGTTAAATTAGTAATGAATATTACAGATGTTGGTCATTTAACTGGTGATAATGAAGGAGACTCAAGTCAGGGTGAGGATAGGATGGAAAAGGCAGAGAAAAAAGAAGGTAAGACTGCCTGGGAGATTGCTGAATTTTATGCAGAAGATTTCTATCAAGGATTAAATTTGCTAAATATAGTAAAGCCAGATCTTATTCCTAAACCAACTGAGCATATTGAAGAGCAAATTGAACTAATTCATGAAATAGAAAAAAAAGGTTATACATATAAAACAAGTGATGGTATTTATTTTAATATAAGTAAATATGAAGAGGATGGTTATGAATATGGTGTACTCTCAAATTTAGATCAAATTAAAGAAGGTGCAAGAGTTGAGATAAATCCTGAAAAGAAAGACCCAAGAGATTTTGCACTATGGAAATTCTCTCCAAAAGATAAAAAAAGACACATGGAATGGGAAAGTCCTTGGGGAATAGGTTTTCCAGGATGGCATATTGAATGTTCAGCGATGGGAATGAAATATCTAGGAGAACAATTCGATATACATATCGGAGGAGAGGATTTAATGTCTACCCACCATCCATGCGAAATAGCTCAAAGTGAAAGTGCTACAGGTAAAGTTCCATTTGTAAAATATTGGATTCATGGTGCATTTCTTCAAGTAGATGGAGGAAGAATGGGGAAAAGCTTAGGAAATGCATATACTCTACAAGATATTCGGGAACGAGGCTATGATCCTCTCGATTTAAGATACTTTTACTTTAGTGGAAATTATAGAAAAAAACTAAATTTTACTTGGGAATCCTTAACTGCTTCGAAAAATGCAAGGCAGAAGATTAATAATAAATTAAGAGAGCTAACTGAAAAAGTTAAAGATTTAGAAACTAATTCCAATAAAGATGAAACTTATATTGAAAAATTTAAAAACGCGCTTGAAGATAATTTTAATATGCCAAAAGCTTTGGCCATTCTTAATGAATTATTTAAAAGTGAACTTGAACCAGTCGTTATTATCGGAACAGCCTTAGAAATGGATAAAGTTTTAGGTCTTAATTTTGAGGAAGTAATTTCTAATCCTACAGATATAGAAGAAGAATACTCAGATGAAGTTATAAGTCTTATAAAAGAGAGAAATAAGGCGAGAACAAATAAAGATTGGAAGAAAGCTGATGAAATAAGGAATAGACTTAAGGATGAATTTGGGGTTGATGTTGTTGATAAATAATAATTACTTAGCTAACTAAGTACTCAACTACTTTTGTGGCTATATTTCTTAATAATTGTTAATATTATTGGTAAATTACTTGAGTAATAGCATTTCATGTCAGAGCAGATGCCACAGGGTGCAGAGAATGCACAAGAACAAATACAAAGTCTTGCTAGCGAGCTTGGGCCTTTAATGCAGAAGCTTCAATCTGAACAAACACCTGAAGGTAAACTTAATATAATAAAACAAATTTTATCTATACTTGCTAAACTGAGGGAATTATTTGCTGCTGCAGGAGCTGAGGATCAGTATATGAAGAATTTTGGTCAGCTAGAGATGCAAATGCAACAAGCAATGGGGCAATTAGAGGGATAATGGAAGAAATGATTAATCAAATAAAAAGGAATACGAATTTTCTTTATTCAATAATAAAGAAACAGAGTTCAATGCTATCTAAAATTGAGATAGTTGAGCAGATTTATATGAATTTAAAGATTCTGAAGGCAGAGTTAAGTCCACAAGAATATGAAAAAGAATTTAAGGAATTAGAAGAAAAGATTAATAACTTGTTAGATACGTTGACTGATAAGAAATTATTAGACGAGCTTCTTGAAAAACTTAAATCCCTTCTGAGGTTAGATATTTAAATCAAATAGATCAAAATCCCTCCAATGTGGAGCTACTACTTGCATACCAATAGGTAATCCATCTTTATCAAATCCAATTGGGAAATTCATTGAAGGTACTCCTACAATATTTGCTGTAACTGTAAATATATCAGAAAGATACATCTGAACTGGATCGTCTACTTTTTCTCCAAGTTTAAAAGCTGTAGTTGGAGTTGTGGGTGTGATTAATAAATCAACATCTTTAAATACATCCTCGAACTCTCTTTTTAATTTGGTTCGTACTTTGCTAGCTTTTTTATAATATTGGTCTGAATAACCTGAGCTTAGAACATAGGTTCCAATCATAATTCTTCTTTTTACTTCAGCTTCAAAAAACTGACTTCTTGATTTAATGAGATTCTCTTCATAATTTTCTGCGACTTTTTTTCCATATCGTACTGAGTCATATCTTGCTTGATTAGCTGAAATTTCAGCAGGAACAAGAATGTAATATACAGGTAGTGAATATTTTGTACTTGGAATTGAGACTTGTTTAATATTATGTCCCTTAGATTCTATATCTAATATTTTATTATCTATAGCCTCTCTAATCTCATAACTAATTCCTTCTTCGAAAAACTCTTTAGGAACTCCAAAAGTAAATGATTTTTTTTCTTTATTATTATGAAGCATGTAATCATCTGTCGTTGCGTCAAATCTATCTCTACCCTGCATTATTTCTTCTAAAAGTTTAATATCCTCTGAGTGTCTAGCAAAGAATCCTGGAGTATCGAAACTAGATCCCATAACTCCTATTCCATATCTAGAATTTCTTCCATAAGTTGGTTTATACCCATAAAGCCCACACATCGCTGCAGGTTGTCTTACTGACCCTCCTGTATCTGTTCCAAGCGAGAAAAACCCAACTCCCGCAGCTAAGCTAGCAGCTGAACCTGAACTAGAACCTCCTGGAGATCTTGTTTCATCGAATGGATTTTTAGCTGGTCCAAAACCTGAATTTTCTCCACTTCCTCCAAATCCCCATGGATCACAATTACATTTCCCAATTAAAATAGCACCTTCATCTAGAATTTTCTGAATTACTGTTCCTGTATAAGGAGCAATAAAATCTTCCATGAATTTTGAGCCAAAAGTAGTTTTTGTATCTTTTACTAAGTAAAGATCTTTTGCTGTAAAAGGAATACCAAGAAGTTTTTTTTTCTTAAATTTATATGGGTTAGACTGAATATCTCTTTCTAATCTCTCAGCTGCTTCAAGAGCTTCTTTTTCAAGAATTGTAGTAAATGTATTAAGGGCAGGATGAATTTTTTTAGCTATATCAATATGCTCTTTTACAAGCATGTATATTGAAGTCTCGCCTTTTTTAACGGACTCAACAATAGTTTTTATCTTAGGAAATTCAGAACCATTCATAACAAAATGATTTTACCAGAATATTTAGAAAAGTGATGTAACAGCTTCTCTAATATTGTAGAAAACGGTTCCTTCTCTAGGTGTTTTTAAGAATGAGAAAAATATAACAACAAATGCTGCAGCTAAAACAACTGCTAAACCTATAATTTCAAGAATAGATCCAAGAGCTCCTCCTGATTCTGAGTTAGTTTTCTTTTCTTTTTCTGGCTGTTTATTAATATCTGGAAGAACTCCAGTTCCTTCAGTTCTAGCAGACCCTCCTGAGAATCCACTTCCACCCATTGGAGAAGCGGCTTGAACAGGCTTAGATTCTACTGATCCTAGTGGAGGTAAGGATTCAGTAGTACTTTTCTGAGATTCAGTATTAAGTGTTGAGTTAGACATCTGCTCATTTACTGGAGCCAATGGCTTTGAAACTGATTGTTCTGATACAGGTTGTATTTCAGGTAGTTTTTCTACTACTGGAGATGTAGGTTGGTTAATTGTTGTTTCTGGCTGACTTTGAATTTCAGAGCTATTAAAACTTAATTCAGGGCTTGGTGACTGAGTTGAATTAAATGGTTCGTTAGTAACTGCAGCAGACATACTTTGACTAACTGAAACATCTGGTTGTACAGGCTCTTGATTGCTCATAACAGGTTCTGATTGCATACCATTCATCATTGAGTTATCGGGAACTGATTCGGAACTATTTTCTGGAGGTAAGATTCCAGGCTTAGCATCTATCGAACTCTTTTGTATTGTTTCAGCTTGAATTGGTATTTGATCTACGTTAGTTGTTGAGGAAGCTTGTGACATATTTTCCTGAACAGGTTGAGTAGGGTTTAAATCATTGTCAGACATTGATTTAGTGCTTTCAGTCCCATCAGTATTAAGATTACTATCCATATTTGGATTCATTACTTCATTTTGATTTTCCATATTTTCTTCAGTCTGTACTACTTGTGGTTCTGTATCTGTCAGAGGTTCTGGCATACTTTCTTCAGAAACTTGGTTTACATCTGTGTTTGCTGACTCGTCAACTACTTCTTGCATTGGTTCTGCTTGTGCTTCAGTATTCTCGATAGGAGATTCATTTGCTTCAGGTAGCTTTGGTTCTAAATCATTCTCCATTTTATTTTCTAAAGCAGGTTCTACAACAGGATCAGTTACAGGGATGTTTGTTGTATCAGTTATTGGCGCTGAATTTTCAATAGGTGTAGTTTTTGTTTCCTCTACTGGCGCTACTAAGGCAGGTTCAACAGGCATAGAGGGTTCGACGATTGGTTGGGGAATAGCATTTTTTTGTACGCTTTCTTGTGCTTCTAATGCTGCTTTTTTTAATTTTTCAATTTCCTCTGGTGTAAGTGGAGGAGCTATATTCGGTTGTTGTTCCATGTTCAATTTCTAATAATTATGAAAACTAATCTATTCTATCATTATCTAAAATAGAAATGTATATGAAAACTAATCTATTCTATCATTATCTAAAATAGAAATGTAAATGTTTGAATGCCAGTATAAGCTTGTTGTATTCATAACTTATAAAAAGACCTTATCCTTAATCAACTAGATCCTCTTTTATACATTAGAATGAATGGATCAAGAATTTTAAAAAGCTGTTGACTTTATCTATACTTAGTTAATATAATGCTGCCATCAGTTTACAACTTTATGAAATTAGCTTCTAAAATACAAAATACTTTTTCATATCTCTTTGTCTGGGCACTCATTATTATGGGCGTTCAAACTTGGGAGGAAAGTATTATTTAGAAGATAATATTATTTAAAAACATAAACCTCCCAAAAGGGAGGTTTTTTATTTATTAAAAAAAAGCATATGGCATTAACAGTATCTGAAGGAACTACTTCAGAAGATATAGATCAAGGACTTAATCGAGCTGGAGCAAGGTTAGAACACGAGTTTAATAGACACTGTAATGGTGGTGGTGATTTACACAGCGGTAATAATGTATTTTCCGAGGCTTATGAAGCTGATAATAATTTCCCAGTAATTTTAGAAGAGAACTTACCTAGGAGTCTTGCTGAGTTTGAAGGATCAATGGAGAATGCTGATTTAGTTTCAGCCTTACTTGAAAACGATATTAATACTAAACAAGCCATAGAAATTTTCTTTGATATGTTTCTAAGTGATGATGAGAGAGATAGGTTTCAAAGGAGGTTAGATGTTGTGAGATTAGGTAAAGCTTCTGTAGGGATGTACGGTTGTTCAGGGACAGAAGAAAATAGTAAAGAAATAGGTAATATTGTAGGAATGATTCATAATGTTGAGCGTTTAAGTAAAAAGCCTTCTGTTGGTTTATATTTTGTTGAAGATAATGGACATCCGATAGATTGGGTAGTTAATGACGAGAGAAAATTTGCCGCTTCAATTCTTGAGAAATCTGGCGAAACTCCTGAAGAAGCCCAAGTTATTGCAGAACAGTCATATAAATCTATTTTATGTTCTTGTAGAACATTAGATTATTACGATCCAAACGGAAGACATGTAAATAATTTTATAGAAAAGACAAGACTAGAGGGAGAGGATGCTAATAATATTAGGTTACTTTTCAGTCAGATGGAAGAAGCCTTAATATCAGGTAGAGAAAATTTATTCCAACCTGGGAATAACTTATCTTCTCCTGATCCAGAAGTTTTAAGAATTGAATTAGCACGAATCGGATTAGATAGTGAAGTCATTGAAATTCACTACAGAGTTGCTAACTATTTGAGAAGTAAAGAGCTGGAGGGAACAGTAACAACATTTTCAGACTATAAGACAATGGTTCAAGGTGTAATTAATTTGATTGCTTCTTATAGAGCATTTGGAGTAGATGAGATGCCTATAGTACTAACTTCAAAATGGAGCACTATATGTAATTATCATCCAATTAACGCACAATTTACAATTTATGAAGCATCTCAGGCTTTAAAAGAATTGTATGGTGAAAAAGCTCCTGGAAAGTTAGTTAATGCTGCTTGTCCTGTTACAAAAATGGAAGTGGAGATTGATGCAAATGGAAAAACAAAGACCGAAGATTCACCATTTAAGGCTATTATAAAAAAGGCAGGTCATCTTCCATTAGGAGATTGGGTTTGGGGAGGAAATTCTGGAAAACTTTACTATGTTTTAATGGATAGACTGTTTTCTCAAGAAGTTACTGGCTTTATTTTCGCAGATGATTATGAAGCGAACGGACCGCATACAGGTATAGTTTCAAATCATAAAAAAGGTGAGAATTACTTAACGGTTTATCCACCAAAAGCTAGGCCATGGAGTATTAGCGGGGATCTAATTCCTATGGATGGCAATAAAATTAATGGAGACGCTGCAATGGGACAGGCAATCCCTTCTAGTTATATGTTAAATAATTTAAATAAACTTCCTTTAGAAGTTCAACAACAGATATTGTTTGCATGGATGTATCCAAATGAACCTGGATTATCTAGAGGTTTAGGGTATCTAATGACTTCTTTGAACTCTGCTCAAGTTGGAGTTATTGAAGATTTAACATTCTTTAGACATCTTGTTGAGTTTGATTTAATGCCTTCTGGTCCATTCTTAGGAATGGAAGGTAGATCGGGATATCTTGAATTATTAATGAATTTTCTAGAGACAGGAGAAGGTCTAGAATGGTTTATTGAAAGTTCAAAACAGCATGGTTTTAATATAGATGTAGAGGCAATTAGTCAGTATCCTCAATTAAAAGAAAGATTTAGTATAAATTACTCTAGATTTGAAGATTTAAGAGCAAGGAATACTGAATTAGCTCAGATACTAAATCCTTTTAGATCTGCATCAAATGAGTATGAACTAACATATAGGCGAAGAGCTCTTGATCAGATCATAAAACTTGGAAATGAAGATATGGTAAGTCCATTAAGAGAGAAAAATTTATCAAAATATTTGAAATCACAAGATGTTAGAAGGTTTACTGAAGATATTGACTATTCTTCTGAAGTGGAAATAACTACTGAAAATGATGCGAACGGATTTAATGGTTCTGTAAGAGTTTTAACAAGAATAATTTCAGATGATGTAATTTATGAAGTCAATCAAGAGATAGGAAAATTAGGATTAGAAGTAACTCAAGAACTTGTTGATGCAGCCTTAGGATATTATTATTCCATAGGTTCACTTGAGGGCTTCGCAAAGTTTTCACTAGTTGCCTCGGAAAGCTTATTTGATAGAACTATTAATCTATTGAGAGAAAAAAATACTAGAATTTATGAATTAATGATTGAAAGAGGGACCTCAAGTTTTTCAAAATTAACTCAATCATTTGTAGAAGATAAATATGGCATAAATACAGTAGGAATGCATGACGTAGCAAGAAACTTCTTTGCTAATGGTAGAAATTCTATTAAATTAACAGCTGAACAACGTAGTGTTTTTGAAATTATCTATGAAATCGCAAAAAAGCCAAGATCTGGAGCAGATGAAGTAGAAAATATTGATGTGAATTCATTGAATGATCATCAACTTCATAGATTATTCAATAAAGTTGATAATTATTTGAAAAGAACTGGTGGTGATAATCTTGAGATTTTTACACAAATAGTTAAAGAAATCCAAGGATCTGATGATATAAGGACATTATTTGAACTTAAAGAAAGGTTAAAAGTTCAAGTTCAAGAATTTTTTTATGAAGAAAGAGAGCTTCAACAGGTTTCACTTGATCTAAAAGCTGAAAGGGATTATTTAATATCTCTATTAAAACATATTGCTAGAGAAGTTAGTAGACTTACTGCAAATGCACAATTCTATGAACAATTTTTAAGAGATTTTAATGTACTTTATTTAGAACAATAATTATTAGAGAATAAAAAATTATGGAAAATATCGAAAGACTACAACAACTTTGTGCAACTCACTCTGTAACAGGTGATACTAGCCAAATTAAAAATGTTATTACTAAAATGTTAGGTGAGCTGGATTTGAATTTTAGTTCCGATGGTTATGGTTCAATTATTGTAGGTAATCCAAAGAAAGCAAAGGCTATATTAGCAGCTCATATTGATGAGGTAGGTTTCCAAGTTACAAAAATAAATGATGATGGAAGTATGAGTATTCTTCCAGTAGGTTGGGTTTTCCCAAATAGATTGGATCATGCACCTATTTATATTATGACTGATAAAGGTACTCTTAATGGAGCTATTTTTCATAAATCGTATCTAAAAGATGAAAATATTTCACATTTTTCACAATTATTTTGTTCTATTGGAGCTACGACAAAAGCAGAGGCAGAGAAAATGGGAGTAAGAGTTGGTCAGTTAGGATCTTTTAGAAAGGATTTTTACGAACAGAATGGTACTATTTTTGCAACTAGTTTAGATAATAAAGTGTCCGCATTTGTAATATTAGAGTTAATGAGTAAAGATAAGGAATTTTTTGAAGATAAACTAGTGGTTTTTCACACAGATGAGGAAATGCAGGACCATTCTGCTAATAGCATTGCATTCAAACATCATATTGAATATGCAGTTATATTAGATTATTGTCCAGTCCATCAGAAATTTGATGATGAAGATGTATTACCTGATTTCGGTGACGGTCCAATGATCGTTTATAGAGGAGGAAACCATATTGTACACGAAGATATAAGAAAGAAACTACATGGATTACCATATTTTAAATCGTTTATTTCAAATAATACATTGCCTGGATTAGAACCTGATAACTTTCAGAATAACGGAACTACAAAGGCACTAAATCTATGTGTACCTTCTATTGGTTATCATGGACCTGTTTATGCAATACTAAAAAAAGATATAGAACTTTTCGAAAAAAGTATCATTGATGTTTGCAAAGCACTAGTCAATTAAATACAAGGGGAATTTAGATCAACCTAAATTTCCCCTTGTCTTCACAAACCAATATCATGTATCCTTTAAGAGAAATAACTATTATAGCTAAAATTTCATGGGGTTACTTGATTTCATTTCAGGCAACAAAGATCAAGACAAAGGACAAGGGAATGGTAATGCAAATCCTTCTCTTCAACCTGTAAATAATCAAGCTGTAGCTCCACCTAGCCCAAGACCTGTAGTTAATCCTGGACAACAACAGGGTGCTCCTGCAGGCTCAATACCAAGAGAAAACATTAATACATCAATTCAAAACTCAACTGTAAATGATTATGGTACTGATATTTTAGCCTCAGGAATGCAGACTGGTGGACAAACTGTACCTCAAGTTCCTGAACCTATTCCACAATATACTGCACCTGAGACTGTGCCACAAATTGATCCCAATACAAGTGCTTTAAATGAGCAAACACTCGATACTAGTACTGGTTTAGCTTCAAATGCACAAAATACTTTAAATCCACAAGATGAAACTATTTTCGGAAATGGACAACTTCCAGATATTTATGCAAATAAATTTCCTAATGCAACTGAAATTGAGCCAGCTCCTCCTGGAGAGCAGCCAGTAGATATGATGAATTCTAAACAACAAGGAGCTGCAATGCCCCCTATACCTGAACCTAATCAGCCTATGGTTAATACAGGAATACCAGGAGTCATAGATTTAAATGCAAATCAACAACAACCAATTCTCAAACAACAAAGTAATATAGAGTTAGGTAGTACTGAAACTAATCCTGAAACTGCATCTGAACAGAGTGTTTCAAATTCTCAAGTTCAGAATATGCAACAAAATGTGACTCAAGAAACTCCTTTGTCTGCTCAAGAAGTACCTCCTATGGAAACAGAAGTACAGATTGGAATTCAAGGTAATGTTCAAGAACCTGAAAAGATTGAACAGACTCTCGCACAACCTGAGCCTATGACAGTTGAACCTGAAATATCCACAACTGACACTGAAACAGAAGTAATACAACAACGACAAGCTGAGCCTCAGCCAGTAGAGCAACCTGTTCAGACAACAGAAGAAGTAAGTCCTGAGGTTATGCCAGTACAAGAACCAATAACAGAACAAAAAGAAGAGATGACAGTTGAAGAAAAGGTAGAAAGTGTACCTGTAAAACAAAAAAAGAATAGTAAACGAAGAGTAAAAAAATATTTTAGGAAAATTGCTTTTATTGGACTTGAGAATGCTGATAGTAATGGTTTAGATAAAGTAACAGAATCATTATTAAATAGAAATTTTGATCTAGCTATTGATTCAAAAATTGGTGGAGGGGAGACTGTTTTAAATTCATCTAAAAAAATCAATAAAAAAATAACAGGTGTGTATTTAAAGCCAATGCTAGGAAAAAGTTCCTCACCAGTTGAATCATCTGAGAATGACAGTTTCTCAATAATCTATTCAAACTACTTTGAATTTTTAAAGCACTTCGCAAAAGATTCAAGATTATTTGTATTATTTAGTTTAAACGGTGTTGAAACTTTATCAATCTTCTCAACTCTATGGTTTTTAAATACTTTATACGAAGGAAAAGGGAAACCTATTATATGTGTAGGTAAGGAGTGGAACGAGAAAATTAATATGATTGGTCAGGCTGTAAATATGGATTCTGAATCTATGAAACTAGTTCATGTAATTGATAATGTAAGTATGTTAGAGAGTAAGATAAACGAATTAAATCATAAATACAATGAATCATTAGATAAGACTTATATTGAAAAGGTTGTAGATAGAAGGGTAGAAGGGGATGAAAAGGACTTTATAGTTTACTAGTTTAGGAATATTAAACAAAAAACAGCACCGTAATTACGGTGCTGTTTGTTTTGATTATTCAGGTAAATTTAGTGTTGTACCTGGATAAATTAGCGCTTCTTCTCCGTTTGGAAGAACATCTACTTTATCTTTGTTGTTGTTTGTTATGTCAATCCATCTGTATGCATTTCCATAGTATCCATCAGCAATTTCCCAAAGTGTATCTCCAAGTTGAACTGTATATTCAGAGTCAATAATGTCTCCAAAAATATAGTCAGTTGCTCGCCATACACCTGTTCTTGCGATTTCATCCTGTACTGCTAAGCTCTTTGACAGTCCACCAGCTGAGTGTCCTGTAGCTGCAGTCTCACCGTTATTATTGTCACCATTATCGTTGTTATTATCTTCTGATTCGTTTCCATTGTCTTCTGATGAGTTTTCTCCTCCATCAGTGTTTTCCCCAGAGCTATTATCTTCAGAGCCTTCTGATCCTTCATTGTTAGTTCCTTCTCCTTCGTTAGTTCTCTCTCCATTTGAAGAGTCTTCCGATGAACCATCGTTAGAGTTTTCTGAATCTTCAGAATCATTGTTCTCTGATGAGTCTGAATCTTTGTTATTGTCTTCGTTGTTTGATTCTTCTGATGTATCAGAGTCATTAGAAGTTAAGCTGTCTATTGCATAGTATGCTCCAACTCCTATTGCTGCAAGGATAATAAGTCCTACTAACACAACCACTCCAAAAAGAGGTTTGTTTTCTCGAATTCGATCCATTCGAGTCTTCTTCTTTTTCTTTTCTTGTTGTGGATTATTTGCGTTTTGTGGCTTATTATTGTTATCTCCTTTAGCCATACAAACGTAGTTGTAATAAATAAAATAGGAGAAGTGATATTGTACCCGAACACACTTGGATTATATGATTATACAATGTAATAATCAAGGCAGGATACGAATCATTTTATTGGGTAAGGAAATAGAGGGCTTATGATTTTAAACAAACTACAAAGGGGTATAAATTCTCTCTTAAGTAATTATCTAATTCAGGAGAAGCATCTGGAACTGTAAACATTTTATATTCAGCAATAACATCATTTTCTAAATCAGGATTATCGTCTAAATTGTATCCTTTGTTTTGTGCTTCTATTCTAAGATTTTCTTCATCAATACGTTCAATTAGGTCTTGCCATATCTGGTCTAACTTGCTACTCTTTTTTGCAGCAAGAAAAAACTGGTATTCGTCAGGAGTTAATGAGTAATCTGAATATGTCATTAAAAATAGGTAACACTTTAGATGTACTCTATTATACTAAAAGAACAGTTTCTGTTCAACAGTAGTATACCTGAGATGGCTGTTTCTACTATTTGATAACGACACTCAGGTCTCTTGGAAGATGTTGTTAGAATTATATATCTACGTTATACTGCATACTGCGTCATTATAAAATGACACCAGCAAAATTTTCTTAGGTAATTTTTGGTTTTAGCTATAAGAATGCACAATATAAAAACAATGTCAATTGGTATCACCAAAATAAAATATGTAAAATTTCTTTTACATAGGCTCAATTGGTGGTATAATTCTGTTATGTCCAATTGAAAATGACAAATAACGTATATTTATTAACATTTTATGAAAGTTAAATTAGATAAACACATACAAGAATTCCTAGAAGAATTCACTTTAAGCGAAAGAGAAGTTGTTATTTATTTAACACTTTTAAAGACTGGTCCAAATACAATTATGAACTTGGCTAGAGAAACGGGGATAAAGAGGTCTACGACTCATAATAATGTTGAAGAACTTATTAAAAAAGGTTTAGTTAGTCAAACTAATTACGGTGAGAGAAGAATGGTTGTTGCTGAAGATCCTGAAAAGCTTAAATTCTTAATGGATAAGAAGAAGTGGAGAATGAAGAAGCTTGAAGAAAATCTTCCAGGTGTTATTGATCGAATTAATCAAATGGTTCCAGAGGCTAAAGAGAAAAATATTATAGATGTAAAGTATTATGAAGGTAAGGATAACGCTATGTTGATATATAAAGAAGCTTTTGAGGCAGATGAGTTAAGATCGTATGTTAATCTAAAAGCTGTTTCTGAGACATTCCCGGATAATGCCCAATTATTCAAAGAGGCGCAGTCTAAAAACCAATCAAAATTGATTAGAGAGATTATTGATGAATCTCATGAATCTATTGCTAAAGGTTCTGATTATGCATCGAATTCAAATTTTGAATTTCGAATCTCAAAAAATTCCATAAATCTATCTTCTATTGATGTGTTAATTTATGATGGTAAAGTTGCTATGATTAACTTTGGTGACTCAATAACTGGCACTGTAATAATTAATCCTGACTATTATACAAACTCTAAAGCAATCTTCGACATTCTTTGGGATATGTTAGCGTAGTCTGTAAACAAGCTGATTTTTCTTGCAACTCGTGATATAATTTGTTTAGGGAAATAGTATTGTTACCAAAAAATAATGTCAGACCCTCAAACAACACATGATAATAGTATTATTATTGCTCATACCCATTTAAATGGTAACGGAGTTGAAGATGCCCATCCTAGAGTTACTGAATGGAATGATGTTCTTTCAATTGAATATGCTAAGTTTTCAGGTACTATTCCAACTGATAAAGTTGGTTATTTAGTCATACAAGAAAATTTTATTGAAGAAGGTGACAGAGTAGTAGATATTGGTTCCAATGTTGGAAATTTCTCAAGAACAATTGCAACAAAAGCCTCTTATGTTCTTGCGCTTGAGCCAAGTCATGCAGCAATCGAAGAAGGTATTAGGAGAAATAGTGAAGAAGGAGTAGAAAATGTAATTTTTACACAAATACCTCAATTAGGAACTTACGACATAGAAGATGCAGGAAGTTACGATAAAGTTGTAATGTGTTTCGTAGATCCTGTAATGACAACAGAGCAGTTAGATAATGCAATAACTGAATCTTCAAAGTTACTAAGAGTTGGAGGTAAACTTATAATTTATAGTTTAAATCCTGAGAATATTTTAAGTGGACCTGAATCGGCACATCATTATTACACTGAAAGAATTACAAATGGTGGACTAATAAATGAGGGAGCTACAATGACTCACACTTTAAATCTGCCTAATGGTGAGGCACTTACCCTTACAGATGTAGTTCATTTAAACACACACATAAGTAATACAGGAATTAAGAATGGTTTTGGAAAAGCTATAGTTCGTGTATTAAGTAGAAATATGCCAAATGGTTTAGGGCATACAGTACAACGAGGCATTGAGCTAGTTGAACAAGAAATTGGTAAACCGGTCTTAGATGAATTCGGAGATATTACAACTATTCCTCTCTATAGGCTCATTGTTATGGAGAAACTTGATCCTTCAATTTTTAACGAAGGATAAGCATTCTCTGTTTATTATTCCAAGCTAAATGTATAATACTAACATTTAGACTATGTTCATGGGTGAAATCTTAATCATAGCTCCATACTCCTTCCCTTCTCGATGCGGAATTTTGAAACGTGTTTCTCAAGATATTGAAATTCTGGGTAAACAAAATAACATTACTGTCTTCTCTTCAAACATAAAAAAAGGTACTTCTGAAACACTTCCTTTTGAAGGTGAGTACAATGGTACTAAGATTTTTAGATTTCCTGTAAGGTTTAAACTAGGAGGAACTTCTATGTTCTTTTTTTTCTGGAACAAGCTAAATCAACTAAATCCTGATGTTATTCATGTTCATGGTTACAGACATCCACACTGTATTCAGGGGCTATTATGGGCCAAGATAAATAAAAAAAAGATACTTATTACTACTCATGGTCCATTTAGAAAAGATCCAAGAAGATCGGTCTTTTTAAAACTTATAGACATTCTTTACGATATATTTATTGGATGGTGGGAGCTTAGAATGTATGATCATATTATTACAGTTGCAAACTGGGAAGTACCTTTCTTAAAAAGAAGGTTGGCTCCTGTTAAGAAAATTTCTGTTGTTCCAAATGGTTTAGATAGTGAATTTCTAGAAAATAAACCAATATTAAAATTAGGAAGGCTTATTAATGCCTTATATATGGGCAGAATTGAGAAAGTAAAAAGAGCTGACTGGATTGTAGAAGCTTCAAAGAAAAATAAAGATTATGTATTTACAATTTTTGGTCCACATCAGGATAAATCATTAAATGGCATAGAAGAGACTGATAATTTAAAGATAATTAATAAACCTTATGATAGTAGTACTGAATTTATTGAAGTTTGTAAGGCTCAGGATATTTTCATTCTTCCAAGTATTAGAGAATCATTCGGAATCGTAGGTTTAGAAGCAATGTCACAAGGACTTTTATTAATATCAAGTAATACATTTGGGGTTAAAGAATATTTAATTAATGGAGAAAATGGATTTATTGTTAATAATAGTTCTGAACTTATAGATTTACTGAAAAAACTTAAAACAATGAATAACATTGATTCAATAATACAAAAAGGAAGAGAAGCTTCTGAAAAATACTCAATAAATTATATTGCTCCAAAACTTCTGAAAATTTATACTAAATTTACGTGAGCATGATAATATAAAATGCTTAAAACCATCTTATTAATTTATATTTTATTTTTTTAAAATGGGTAAAAATTCGAGTACTTTGTTTATAGTAGGCACACTTGTATTGGGCCTTGGGTTCCTTGGGATATTAGTGTTTTCTAGACAAGGACAACCAACTAGCTTTGAGAGAGAGCTAATAACTTTAGCTGAAAGTGTTGGAATGGATGGAGATAAATTCTTTGAAGATTATAGTAATGATGAAGTAAGAAGTAGAGTTGCTGAAGATATTAGATTTGCAGAAGAATTAGGAGTTAATGCAACTCCTTCAGCATTTATTAATGGTGAAAAAATAGACACTACCGCTGACTACGCAGCATTTAGAGAAATCATCTCAGATAAAATAGATAATGCTGCTGAGTTACCTATAACATTGCAGATTTTTGAGGACTATCAATGTCCATTTTGTGCTAATTTCTTTCCAGTTCCATATTTTGCTGAAGCTGAATTTGGAGCAGATTTAGTTGTTGAGCACTATCATTTCCCTTTAGATAATCACCAATTAGCTCGAAGATATGCATACGCTGCTGAAGCTGCAAGAGAACAGGATAAATATTTCGAAATGAGTAAGGCTATTTTTGAGTCAGAATCGGGACAGGTTAATGAACAGTTAAATGAGTTATTAAATGAAGGTAGTGTAGAAGAAACCCTAGAGTCAATTATTGAAGAAACGCCGACTGATGAAACTCCTACAGAGAATCAGGATGTTGCAACTCCAGAGGAAACAGTAGAAAATACTACAGAAGAAACAACTAACTAATTTGAGAGAATACAGATTTTATTCAGAAAGAGAAAATTTAAGAGTCGGGTCTAGCGTAAAGCTGCCCGACTTTGAAGCAACTCATATTTTGAAATCACTTCGTTTAAAGAAAAATGACGAAGTGATTTTGTTTAATGGCTTTAAAGAGTTCAGAGCTATATTAAAACTAGTTTCTAGGGAAGCTGTTATGGCTGAAATTATTGAAATAGTTGCAGATAGTATTGATAAACCCTTTCAAATTGATTTAATCCAAGGACTATCTAAAGCTAAAAGCTTTGAAGAAATTCTTGAGAAAGTTACAGAAATTGGCATAAAAAGTATTTATCCTTTGTTTACAGAATATTCCGTTGTTAAATTAGAGGAAAAAATTGAAGGGAAGCTAGAAAGGTGGGAAAGTATTGTAATTTCTGCATGCAAGCAATCAGAGCGTATAGATATCCCTGCTATTCAAAGCCCTCTGACTATAGAAGATATTGAACAAGTTCTGAATGAATATGACCATATTCTTCTATTCACAACTGAAGAACAAGAAAGAACTCCATTAATAGATGTATTAAATATTATAAAGACTTACGATGGAGGAAAAGTAGCATTGATCGTAGGAACTGAAGGTGGCTTTTCAAAAACTGAAATTGAGAAATTTAAATCTATTAAGAACTTAAAACTAGTAAAGCTTACAGATTCAGTATTAAGATCAGAGACGGCTGCGATACTAGCCTGTGGGTCTACTACTTTATTCCTGAACAGTTAATGCATTCTCAACTTCTTCGATTGTTACAACACCTCCATTTTCTATTTTATTTATTAACTCTCTCATCCTGTCTGCCTGTAAATCAAAGTTATTTCTATGAAAGAAGTTATAGAGTGAATAATGAGAGTAAATAAAATTTGGATCAATTTTTAATGATTTATATAAGGATTCGATAGCCTTTTCTGTTTCACCCTTTTCGAAATAAGAATTTGAAAGATTATAGTGTGTCTGAGGATATACATCAAAGAGTTTAATTGCTCTCAGATAATGATTAATCGCCTCGTCATGCCTCTCTTCTCGAGCTAGTGCCATTGCAAGATTATTATAAATTCTCGCTGAGTTTTGATTATAACTAATCCCATTTGAGTAGAATTTTATATGATCACCCCACTCAATATTTCTTGAAAAAGTTCTAAAAGAGAATAGTAATAATATTATTGCTACAGCTACATATATAATCTTTTTATTCTCTTCATTCATTATTTTTTGTAGGATAGTTGCTACTATAATTGCTATTCCAATAAACGCTCCATAAAGCCAATGTTCAAGATACATAGCATTTAATGGCACTATTCCAGTTACTGGCAATAAAAAAACCCAGAAAAAACATATACCAAGCCATAAAGCGGTTCCTTTTTTATAAGATCGATATGAAAACCAGAGACTCAATAAAATTAATATAAATCCGAATATAAACCTTATGGACAAAATAGTATTGTATGCAAAATAAGGTTTTTCGTAATAAAGATCTTTTGGAATGAATATGAGAACAAAATAGTCCCAAAGTATTGAGATAAATGTAATTAATCTAATAACTAAACTTTCAGTATAGGCATTTGAATAAATAGTAAGAGTTCCAGTTTCATTAAAACTTAAAACTGTAAATCTTAAAATTAAGTAGATTAGAGATAGTTTTCCTGCTGCTAGAATTGTTAAAGTTGGCTTATTAATTTTATATTTATTTTTTGATAAATAGAGATAAATAGCACTAATAACAAGAAAGCCTATTACTCCTGTCTCTTTAGATAAAACTGAAAGTAATAAGAATATAGGAACTAAAAAGCAATAAATAATCCTGTCAGTTTTTATAAGAATTATAAATAAGTGAATACTTATTAATAGAAATAATAAGTAAAGCGGATCACCCAATCCAGAAACATAACTGACTGCTTGAGTTAGAACAGGATGCAGAGCGAATATAAGTGTACTAATAATTGTTATATTTTCATTGAATTTAAGTCTATTTAAGAGATTTAATACAAGAATTGCATTTATTGTATGAATAACTATTTGAACTAAATGAAAAAACAAAAGGGCTTAATCCAAACACTAAATAAATTATCCGGAAAAGTATCATTTGAATAGGTCGATAGAAATTACTAGAAATGCCAGCACCTTCTAAAACATGAGACGTAAAATATTCGAAAACACTAACTTTTTTGTCACATGTCTGTTATATACCAGAAATGTATCATCATCAAAGATGAAACCAGCATTTAAGAAGATAGAATATGGGATAATTATTAGAATTATTATAAAAAGATAAATTACAAAATCTCTATGTGTAAAATTGAAAAGCTTTTTCATATTTTAAGTTTACAAAAGATGTCACTAAATACAAAGAAATACAGTCATATAAGTATATAGAGCTTTATATCTTTAATTTGATATGTACTCATGATATAATATAAAAATGGAAAAAGTAATTAAAACAATAGCACAATTAAACCTTGTATTAGGAGGTATTCTTATTATAGCTCCTATGGCTTTTCTTGGAATGTATGCTTCAGGTATATTTACACCAAGACAGGTTTTTGCTGAGAATGCTGAAAGAGAAACTGAAATTATTACTGGAACGCAGGTTCTAACAGATACTACAAAAAATGATACAACAGTAATTGAAGATTATCATGTTTTTGATGTTCCAACTGATGCTGGTGAGTTTGGGAATAGATTAGTAATTCCTTCAATCGGAGTAGATACAACAATTTGGGAAAACCAGACAGGTGTTCAGGCTCTAGATAAGAGAGTATGGAGAATGCCTTATCATGGAGCTCCAGATAGAAATTCTGATCCAATTGTCTTAGCAGCACACAGATGGGGAGAAGATCATTTATCTTGGGAATACAGAAAGCAGAATTTATTTCTAAATCTGCCTGAAGTAAAGGTAGGTCAAGAGATTAAATTAACATGGTTTGGAGAAGAATATAAGTATAGAGTTATTCATACTGAAATAAATAGTGAGGTAAGTAGAATTGATGATTTAATACTTATGACTTGTCAGAGTTACCACTCACCACAAAGAGTATTTGTATACGCAGAGAAGATTTAATATTGACTTTTTAATATACTTATTATATAATTAAAATATATTATCAATCATTATATGAAAAAATTATTAGTAGCAATCATAACAACAGTAGCATTACTTTCACCAATGGCAGTAGCTACAGTAGAAGCAAGTAATGCACAACAGTGTATGCCAGGAACTGGTGTTAAGGGTATTCCTTGTGAACCATGTGTTATTAACCAGTATGGAATTTGTGTTCCAGTTCTAGGATTAGAAGATGAGGACCCAAATATGAGTACAGAAGTTGTAGTAGCATCAGCTGCAGTATTTGCAGCAGGACTTGCATTAGTTGCAAACGGTTCATTTTTAAAACAAAAGTTTGTTAAATAAAAAACCCTGGACTAAGGTCCAAGGTTTTTGTTGATTAAGGAAAAGGCTGATTTAATCTAATTTCAAAGAAATTAGCAACAATAACAATTTAAGACTTGTTGAATAGATCATCCCGCATTAGCGGGATGATTTTTTTGTACGTCACCCAGAATTTATTTCAGTGTCAAGGTGCCGTATTAAGTCCGGCGTGATGTTATGCTGTTTTTCTTTCATACTTTTTGTGACCAAAAAGTATGCAAAAAGTCCCGGGGAATTCTCATGTCTAGCTATAGGGCACGCTTGACGGAGAATCCCCCGGACCCCATAGTGTCGTAAGC